>CAYUZA010000002.1:0-128568 GCA_964449535.1 uncultured Saprospiraceae bacterium | reverse complement strand
GTGAATTTGTAATCATGCCCAACCATATACACGGTAACATCCATATTGACGACCATGGTAGGGGCGTTTTGCAAACACCCCATGACGTTAATGTTCTGGAAAGCGATTAGGTAACCACGCCTCACCTCCTGTGGGCGATTTGATAGCTTTCAATGGCAGCTTTTACGTAAGCGGCCGCCTCCTTTTCATCACCCACGCTTTTTAATTCTACAACCTTTCCTCCTTTATAATGGCTAAGCCATGTCTGTAGGATTTCTACAATTCCCGGATAATTGTCCTTTAGCTTTTGTAATGTTTGCGTCTGTAATACAGGGTTTTGTGCCATAACGGCCAACAGCTTTGAGTCCTCTTCATTATTGTCTAACATGTGTATTATACCAATGAGTTTGACTTTAACCTTTTGCCCTCTTTCAATGGCGGGACCCAATACAAATATATCTACGGGATCGCCATCTCCTCCCGCTTCTTTTGGCAACAAAGTTTGGGGTATAAAGCCGTAGTTTGCAGGATATGCCAAATATTCAACAACCCTACCTGAATCAGGATTTATTTTAATCCACTCGACCTTACCCGTCTCCTTATTGACCTCCCACTTTTGGTTGGTACCTGACGGTATTTCTATGATAGCATTGTATGTTGAATCGCTTGCCAAAGCGGGTATATCGTCCAATAGATGTGGCCCAAACATACATTGCGTACTTGACATGACAGCTATGATTAAGAATAGCCATGAAAACTGACTGGCGCTACATAAAGAAACTGGCATGATTCATTTTTTTTATCCAAGAAATTTTCGAGTGATCGTAAAGCAGTGTAGCATCAAGATTTCCTGCAAATTGCATACGGAAATTGGACGTGGTTGTAAGTATTATTTTTTCAATTTCAAATATATTCATTTTAAACATAAAAAAGGTAGCTCTCTCTGTACTGTAGCTTATAATTACCTTGTTTCTATTTAATTTATGACAAAAAACAAGCCCCTGTATATGAACAGAAGCTAAATATACACGTTAATCCCTCGCGAAAATTTTATTAATCAAGGGATTCTTTTTCAGGCATAAAGAATACTTTTACGACCCAAAACAACCCCCTTCATGAAAATAATGTCGTTTCAGGCCGTATATGGTGATCTGAGTATGATTGCTTCCCCCCAATCCTTTTACGACACAGTCAAGGATGAGTTTCAGGAATATAAAAAAAGTGGTTTTTTTCGACAACATAACAAGGATGCTTTTTATGTATATGAGATTCAACGTACCGAGCGATCACATTTGGGATTGGTCGCCTGTGTAGATATCCAGGAATTTGAACATAACCATATCCTAAAGCATGAACAAACATTGGCAGATAAAGAGCAGAAAATGATGAATCTTCTGCTTCAAAGAAGAGCCATGATCAAGCCGGTATTGCTTACATATCCGCGGCAAGAAGAGCTATATGGTGTACTTACAGCTGTTCGCGACGAGCAGCAACCCATTCATGAGGTAGCTTTTGAGTCTAGCGGAGAGATTCACCGTATATGGGCAATTGACAAAAAAAGTCATTGTAAACACATAGAATCCATCTTCGACCAACACATACCCAGATGCTATATTGCTGATGGGCATCACAGGTGCTCCACTACATCATATTTGCACCAAAGTTTTGAAAAGAAAAAGCGCAAAGAGCCATCTTTTGACAGCCTGTTAAGTGTATTTTTTGATTTTGAAGAGCTGAGTATTTTAGACTATAACCGTATTGTTGACGCATTTGAAGATATCAGTCCGGTAGAATTTATGGCGAGGCTTTCGGCTTATTTTAATATATCTGTATTATCCGTTGGTGCAAAACCCACCCAAAAACACGAGATAACCATGTGTATAGGTAAAGAATGGTACGCATTGCACTGGAAAAGGGAAATTTTAGCAGAAGCAGCGCACCCCACCGTTGTTTTAGACGCTGATTTGTTAAACAAATATGTATTTGAGGACATCCTTGGGGTCAAAGACGTAAGGAGTGACAGCAGGATAGACTATATTGAAGGTGCCAGGGATTTGGACTATTTTCAACACAAAGTGCAAAAGAAACCAATGGCTGCCGGTTTTTGTTTATATCCGGTGGCATTGGAGGAGGTTTGTAGTATTGCCGAAGCAGGTCTTTCTATGCCCCCAAAATCTACCTGGTTTGAGCCACGCATTAAAAATGGCATGCTGATACATGAATTATAAAAAAATAAGCGCTAAGCGAATCCACACCATCAGTGGACCAGTACTTGAAAAACACGCATTGATACTTGGTGCTGATGGACAAATTGTAGATATAGTTGCTAAGGATAGTCTTGATACGGGAGATATTCAGTCATTGGAAGGTGAGCTTATTCCTGGCTTTGTAAATGCACACTGCCATCTGGAGCTTTCACACATGAAAAACCTGATTCCAACAGGTACGGGTTTGATTGATTTTATCCGATCAGTGGTACAGTACCGTGACTTTCCAGAAAAAGTGATTCAAGAGGCCATGGAAATGGCAGACCAGCAAATGTATGAGAACGGTATCGTTGCCGTCGGAGACATTTCAAATAAAACAGATAGCATACCTGTAAAACAAAACAGTAAGTTGGCTTACGCCACTTTTGTAGAGTTTTTCGATTTGATGTCGCCATCCAGAACGCAAGATACGTTTTCCCAATACCGTGAAGTTTGGCAATCGTTTCCAGAAGATAGTCGCTTGCGAAAATCAGCCGTCCCGCATGCTCCATATTCAGTTACACCAGGGCTATTTGAATTACTCAAATCATTGTATAGGCCCGAGGATACCATTAGTATTCACAATCAGGAAACTCCCGGAGAGTTGGACATGTTTTTACACAGAAAAGGGGCCTTCTATGACTTTTATGAGGGAATAGGTTCTAGTTTGGAACACTTTGATGCATCAGGACAGTCATCTATATCCTATGCAATGCGACATATGCCCCAGCACAATCGCACCTTGTTTGTGCATAATACCCTTACCAGCCAGCACGATATTCGAGTGGCTCAAGCCTGGAATAATCAAGTATATTGGGCGACCTGCCCTAACGCCAATTTGTACATTGAAAACCGCCTGCCGGACTACCGTATTTTTTTAGAAGAAAATGCCAAAGTGTGTATTGGTACCGATAGTCTTACTTCCAATTGGCAGCTCTCCATTTGGGAGGAAATTCGAAGTATATTACGATATCAGTCCTATGTCCCGTTCGAAACCGTTTTGAAATGGGCAACACTCCATGGCGCAGAGGCCTTGGGCATGGAAAATACTATGGGTAGTATAGAGGTGGGCAAAAAGCCAGGTCTTTTGCTCCTGAGTCTCAATATGCAAGGTAAAGCAGACCAGCATAGTTCTTACAGACGTGTTGTTTGACGTTATAATAAACCTCACGTGTTAGATGTATTTCACCATTAAGGAAATTAAGGATCACTGTCCCCAATCTTAATGCCCCTTAATTTCTTAATGGTTTATAAAACATCACGTGTGTTAGAAGTATTTCACCATTAACGGCATTAAGGAAATTAAGGATCGCTGTGCGTTAGAAGTATTTCACCATTAAGAACGAGAAATTCCATTATAATCAACTCTACCTGGTACCAAGAGGAAATTGCTCTCAACAAGTGATAGCCCAGTCAAGCAACCATTTGTTTCTACTTTAACAATTCATAGTTTCGGTATTCAAACCACCTGCGACCTGTCCATCGCTCCAGCCATTCCAATACCCGATATTTCAATGACTGACGGTTTTGACCAGTGTCCAACTTCAAGCTCCAGTTTATACGGGCTATACGAGAAGCGATAGCCTCTGGATGTTTGCCAGTGAAACACTCCACCCGGTCTATCCCGCTATAATCGAACGCTTCAGCCCCTGATACATTTTGTGCCAACCATTCATCCGGATGCCATAGCTTATGAAAATACTGTTGCTTGGCTTGCTGCAATTTAGGATGCTTTACCCAACCATAGTGGTAAATACATGCTTGCAACGGCTTGACCCGTAACTTGCGCCCATCATGCCGGAAGCCCTGTGCATCGCGATAGCTACTCAATCCTGCTTTGGGGCGCACAATCCGCACCTCATGGCGATACCATTTTCTGGATGTGGCTATATAATCATAGGACCCATAGAAGTGTCTGTACTTAAATAAAAAACCCTCTACCTGAGTATCATCCCTATATTGCAGCATCGCTGCGCGAATTTCTTCCCTGTCTTCTTCATGCATACATTCATCTGCCTGAATATAAATAGCCCAATCTGCCTTTGCAGAGACGGCTGCCAAGGCTTTATTGGTCTCTTCAGCCAGTACCCGGCCCCCTTCCCGCAAAGTATCATCCCATACCGTATCGATAATCCTGATTTTAGGCTCCTGCATACCCTCTATCAGCCCCCGTGTATTGTCCTCACTTCTTCCTACCGCAACTATGCACTCATCGCACAGCGGCAATATAGAACGAATGGCCTCCACAATAGGATAATCAAACTTCTCCGCATTTCGTATAAAAGTAAATCCGCTGACAAACATTCCCATACCTTAGTCTTCCCAAATAAACTCCTTGATCTTGCGCTCTTCTCTGGGCGATGGTTTTACTCCAAATCGATAGCCCCCTCTAGGCTCTTCAATTTCTAACTCTGTAGAACCCTCATCTCCAGCACCTGTTGTCACTTTTACTCGGTATTTACCCGGTAATAGATAATACCCTCCGTTTTCACCTGGCTTGAGGGTAAACTTATCTTTTTCCTTTTTCTCATTAATCGCCGCCAGAAATACCTCTACCTGCGCACTGTCCATCTGAAGATTGTAAGAGAGATACTGCAGGCCCTTTTCCAGGTTGATTGGAGAAAGCGTATGTAATTTAAGCTCCCCAAAGTAGACTTCCACATTGGCTATTTGCTTGGAGGCCGACCACACCGGAATCCGGCACTCAGCCTCCTGGGCTTCGCTCCATACCTGACGCTTTCGGCCCCAGTTAGGATTATGGCGGATTTTAGCTAAAGGCAATACGTACAGGGGTAGTGCCATCTTTTCCGGTGTCAGTTTTTGAATTTCGCTTAGATTAATCTTATAAATAGACCTTCCGTGGGTGCCCACCAGCAAATCACTCTCGCGCTTTTGTATTTTCAAATCGTGCACAGCCACCGGAGGAAGTTGATCACCAAAGGGAATATAGCTCCTTCCTCTATCCTGACTCATGTATAGCCCTCCATCCGTGCCTACATAGACTAAATCTTCGCGCATTGGGTCTTCGGCCAATGCATTCACAGGCTCTTGAGGCAGATTGCTGCTGATGGACGTCCAGGTTTTACCATAATCTCTACTTTCAAATACATACGGCGAAAAGTGATCCTGACGATACCCGTTTAGCGCAACGTATACTCGACCCTCTTCATGAGCAGAGGCCACCACACGAGATACCCACAAACCCTGCGGTAGACCCATACTTATATTTTCCCAGGTTTGTCCGGCGTCTTTACTTACGTGTACCATTCCATCATCACTACCTGTATATATGAGGCCAAAACGCAATGGAGACTCATCCATGGTGGTGAGTGTCCCGTAGGGAATATTGCCTTTTTTGCCGCCTTGGGTCAGATCTGCTGAGCGGTGAGCAAACTGTAAGCCATGATTCATCGACCGGTGAAAATGATTGGATCCCATATAGACAATTGCTGGATTGTGCCGAGAAACGATGACTGGGGTTTGCCAGTTCCAGCGATATGGACGTTCACCCAGATCGTGCCTTGGTGTGATATAGTCAATCTTTGCCGAGCGCATATCTTTCCTAAAATAGTGCCCGAATTGATAGCCGTAAAACACATAATTGTTGATGGTGTCTATAGCTACTTGCATGCCATCTCCACCGCCCAGCTCCTTATATGGATATTGCCCTGAAGAGTGCCATGCACGACTGCTTTTATAGTTGGAAGGACCATACCAGGTACCATTGTCTTGCATGCCTCCATATACATTGTACGGGCGGGCATTGTCCACATTGATGAAATAAAACTGCGAAACGGCAGGGGCGTTCAATTTGGACCATGTGTTGCCATCATCATAAGTAAGGTTTAGTCCGCCGTCATTTGCTACAATCAGATGTTCGGGTTTAGCCGGATTAATCCACATGCCATGAAAATCCACATGCACATTTTCGCTCAATATACTTTTGAATGTTTTTCCTCCATCCCTGCTACTTACGATATCTACCCCATACAAATACACAACATCTGGATTTGTCGGCGATACATTCATCTTGCCAAAATAATAACCATAGGTATAATATAGCCCTTCCAGATAGTCGGTATGTGTTTTGGTCCAGTTTCTTCCGCCATCATTACTTCGGTATAGCTCTGCACCAATAATTGGGGTATCAAACAGCTGACTATTGGCATCTTCCAAATAATGAACAAGCGCTATCGGCTGAAGCTGTCCTTCTTTGACCATCTTAATGACGTCCTCTGCCTTGTATTTTTCAGGAAAATTGTTGTCCCGCAAAAAACGCTCGACCTTGTTGGTACTTTGCTGCAAAAAAGCCTCCTTCGTCATGGTGCGCAGCTCTTTTTTCTGCAAAAGCGATGTGTCCGGCAACTTCACCTCATCCCGAAAACCCTGATTGTCGAGAAAAGCATAAATAACATCCGGATCTTTGGGATAAATAGCCAAACCAATTCGGCCTACATTTTCTCCAACAGGAAATCCGGACCCCGGCCTACTCATCAGCTCCCAACTCTCACCTCCATCCGCCGAACGATAAATGCCGCTTCCAGCTCCCGAACCCTTAAAATTCCATGCCTGCCGCTCGCGTTCCCACATGGTGCAATAAAGAATATCAGGATTCTGCGGATGTATCTCCATGTCGATGGCACCTGTTTTAGGATTTAAATACAAAGTTTGCCGCCATGTTTTGCCGCCATCACGGGTTTTGTAAAGACCCCGCTCCGAGTTGTACGAGTACAGGTGGCCCATGGCAGCTACCCAAGCCGTATTGGGGTCATTAGGGTGTAGTATAATTTTGCCGATGTGATGGCTTTCTGGGAGACCCAGGTACTGCCATGTTTTGCCCTTGTCCATGCTTTTATAAACACCTGTTCCGGCATAAGAGCTTCGGCTGGAGTTACTCTCTCCGGTACCGACCCATAGAATTTCTCCATTTTTCCAGTCCACAGCGATATCACCTACGGTCAATGTGGCCTGATCTTCAAATACCGGGCTGAAAGACTGGCCATTGTTGCGAGTCACAAATACTCCACCTGAGGCGTATGCCACATAAAATTGGGTGGGGTCGGCAGGATTGACATCCATATCTACCACTCTACCGCTCATGATGGTCGGCCCGATATTTGCTGCTGGTACACCCTTTAGAATAGATTCAGCTATATCTTTCCTTTTAACACTATCTGCTTGCAACCTAAGTGCTGTGCTCGTTACTGGAAGTGAAACAGCTGTTTCGACATTTTTATTAGGTCTAGAGCGCTGAGCCATAGCGATAGAAATGCATCCCACGCAGATTAAAAACAGGAACAATAGTCTTTTTTTGGATTGCATACAATCTTTGATTTTGTAGTTTTTCAAATGCCTAAAGGTAGCAAAAAAGCAAAGCGTCCGCTGCTTGTCTCCTTGGCAAAGATTGCTTTTTGAAAAAACAACCCACTTTTTTATCTCGACTGCAAGTGTATCTTTGCCCTCAGCAACATTATTTCTTTTTCTATTGCGCACAAAATAAAAATCGGAAATTGACACTGCATTAAAAATTAATGCTAAATCTTTGGAGATTGTTTTATTAAGTATGATATTTCAGAAAATTTGCTAAACGGGAAAAAAGCAAAATATAACACTATTGAAATGAGCTATAAACACATTATATTTCTCACTCTTTGCTTGTTGAGCTCTTTTTTACAGGCACAACAGTTGTCGGGTGTTGTCTTTTCGGAGCAGGACAAACAGCCATTGATTGGCGCCTCTGTAAGTTTGGTGGGTTCAGAATCCGGAGACATTACGGATTTTGATGGTAAATTTTCAATCGACTACAAGGGTCCATTTCCGGTGGAGCTTGAGGTTACTTACATTGGGTTTGTAGCCAAAAAATTCAGTATTACTGCTCCTTCTAGTGGCCTGAGATTGGGTTTGGTGGAAGAGAGTATTACCTTGGAAAATGTGGTCGTTCGGGGGCAGCGGGTATCAGACAAACAAAAAGCGGCTGCCCTCACCGTAGAATCACTGGATCTATTGGCCATCAAAGAGACAGCTTCTGACAATTTTTATGACGGTCTCGGTACTCTTAAGGGTGTAGACCTTACGGCTGCAAGTCTTGGCTTTAAAATTATAAACACTCGCGGTTTCAACTCTACTTCGCCCGTTCGTTCACTTCAGATCATAGACGGTGTTGATAATCAAGCTCCTGGGCTCAACTTTTCTTTGGGAAACTTTTTAGGATCTTCTGAGCTTGATGTACTAAAAGTAGATATTGTAGCGGGTGCCAGCTCTGCCTTTTATGGCCCCAATGCTTTTAATGGAGTTATCAGCATGGAAACCAAAGACCCCTTCTTTCAAAAAGGACTTTCTGTGCAGGCTAAAGTAGGAGAAAGGTCTCTTTTTGATATCGGCTTGAGATTTGCAGATACTCACCGCAACAAAAAAGGTCAAGAATACCTGGGCTACAAAATCAATGCATATTATATGCGTGCCTATGACTGGGAGGCTGAAAACTACGACCCTGTGTATGATACTGAAACAGCGGTAAATAACCCTGGACGCTTTGATGCAGTAAATATTTATGGAGACGAATACAATCGCTCTTTAGACCTGTCTACGGCACAACGCTGGGTATTCCCTGGTTTCGGAACAGCACATCGCATGGGTTACCGCGAAAAAGATCTGGTGGATTACAATACCCGCAACTATAAAGCCAGTGGAGCATTGCACCTGCGCACCCGACCGGGAGAAGGCGCATTGTCTCCTGAGTTAATCGTAGCGTCTAGCTTTGGCTCAGGTACTACGGTATATCAGGGTGACAACCGTTTTTCGCTCCGCAACATATTGTTTTTTCAAAATCGGCTTGAGTTCCGCAAGCGCGACAAATATTTCATCCGGGCATATGCAACCCATGAAAATGCCGGGGACTCCTATGATCCCTATTTTACAGCGCTGAGATTACAGCAAAACGCCAAAAATGATGAAAATTGGGCAAGGGATTATATTGGTTTTTGGCAGACACAGATTAGAAAACGCGCTGTTGCAGCTGGTTTTCCTCAGTTGGTATGGGACCCGGAAACGCAGAGTTTTACCTTCGATTTCGCTGGGGCGGACGAATGGGAGGCACAACATCAGGATTCACTCCGATTTTGGCATGACTTGGCTGCCGCTGAAGCCAACAAGGAAAGCGTAACAACAAATTCTAAGGCGTTTTTTGAACCGGGTACGGAGCGTTTCAATGAAGAATTCGATAGAATCACCCGGGCCAAATCCAATGCAGAAGAGCAGGGAACCCGTTTTTTTGACCGATCTGCCCTGTATCATGTACATGGTGAATATCGATTTCAGCCCGATTTTACGGATGAGATCGTAGTAGGTGCCAATGGTAGATTGTATACGCCAAATTCAGATGGTACTATTTTCTCGGATACCGCGGGCATAACCATAACCAACATGGAGGTTGGATTGTATTCTGGAATCAAAAAGACCTTTTTTAATGAGCGTCTTACGGCCAACGCCACCCTACGATCTGATAAAAATCAAAACTTCAACTGGGTATTCACCCCCGCTTTTTCATTGGTATACCAGCCGGACGCGCTCAATTTCTTGCGCCTATCATTCAGTTCCGCCTTGAGAAATCCTACATTGGCAGACCAATATTTGAATCTAAATGTAGGTAGGGCTATTCTGGCTGGAAATTTAAACGGTTGGGATAGTTTGATCACAGTAGAGTCTTTTAGAACCTATTTGGGCTCGCTTAACAGAGCAGATTTGAATTACTTTAACGTTGCTGCAGTGCGACCGGAGCGCGTAAAAACCTTTGAGGCTGGCTACCGCACAACGCTTTTTGATCAGCTTTATATGGATTTGGGTTACTACTACAGTATTTATAACGATTTTTTAGGCTTCAATATTGGGTTGCGCTCTGATTTTGATACGCAGACAGGCCTCCCACAAAACACTCAAGCCTATCGCGTAGCAGCCAACTCGCTAAATGAGGTAACTACGCAGGGTGCATCCATCGGACTAAACTACTTTTTCTCGCAGTACTACATGCTATCTGGAAACTACTCTTGGAACAAACTGAACAAAACCGTAGCCGATGACCCCATTATTCCCGCATTTAATACACCTGAGCATAAATTTAATTTAGGTTTTTCATTTAGAAACCTAGATATAAAAACAGGCTCACTACATATAAAAAACCTGGGCTTTAATTTGAATTATAAGTGGATACAAGGGTTTTTATTTGAAGGCTCTCCACAGTTTACCGGGTTCATTCCCACCTATGATTTGTTGGATGGTCAGCTTAATTATACAGTGGATCGCTGGAACACCACTTTCAAAGTAGGCGGGTCTAATTTGTTGAATAATAAACAATTTCAGACCTATGGTGGCCCAAGAATCGGTAGATTGGCTTATTTTTCCGTTCTTTACGAATTCAAAAAGAAATAATTGTTAAACCAAAACCACAAAGTTATGAAGTATTTCTACCTTAGTTTGTTCAGTATCTGCTTGTTATGGAGCAGCCAGAGCGTTGCTCAACAGCGCTATCTGGAGGAGGTGTTTGATGGGGTCAAAGTCACATCGGATATCCCGTATGCTACCAACATTACTGTAATCACCGGAGCCCCTGCTCCTCAGACATTATTACTCGATATTTATGAGCCAGAAGGGGATTCTGCTGAAAAAAGACCGTTGATCGTAATGTTTCACACGGGCAACTTTCTCCCACACCCAGTAAATCAGGGTACGGGTGGTCTTAAAACCGACTCTACTGTTGTAGGTATGGCTCGCCGACTTGTAAAAATGGGTTATGTTGTTGCCTCTGCGCAATATCGTCTCGGCTGGAATCCACTTGCTCCAACGCAAGAGGCAAGGGTTAATTTGTTGATCAATGCCGCTTATCGTGGTGTTCAGGATGCTAGAACTTGTGTTCGCTTTTTCCGTAAAACAGTAGAGGCAGATGGCAATCCTTACAAAATTGACGCGGATCGGATCACTTTGTGGGGTTTTGGTACAGGAGGTTATATTACCATGAATGCGACGGTGTTGACCAATTACCAAAAAACGCTTATCCCGAAATTTATCGGCGAAGACCTTCTTCCAATGGTGAAACAACCGCTAAGCGGAGATCCATTTGGTGTCAACCAAGCTCCTTTAAACTTACCTAATCATGC
Organism: uncultured Saprospiraceae bacterium; assembly: GCA_964449535.1. GTDB lineage: Bacteria > Bacteroidota > Bacteroidia > Chitinophagales > Saprospiraceae > SLDF01. The sequence goes on along the minus strand of CAYUZA010000002.1, from coordinate 117,194 downwards.
TGCTTATGACAGTGATTTTGCCCTAAGCGTAAATCTTGGTGGTGCTATGGGTGATACTTCTTGGATGGAAGAGGGATTGCAGCCTATGATTTCTTACCATGTGCCATCAGATCCATTTGCACCTTATGTGGAGGGTATCGTAATTGTACCAGGAGCTAACCTGCCGGTAGTTGAAGTACAGGGCTCTTATTTGGTGCAACAATTGGCTAATCAATATGGCAATAATAAAGTGTTTACTGATGCCAACATACAGGATGCATTCACAGAAGCAGCTAATAGCCGTAATGATGGCTACGAAGGTTTGATGCCTCTTCCTCGTGCATTCCCTTTTGATAGCTCTCCTTGGGATTGGTGGTCACCAGATAACCCTAACCACGCTACTGGTCTTCAGACCAATCCTGACATGTCCTTTGATAAGGCTATGATCTATGCGGATAGCATTTTGGGCTATTTTGCGCCACGCGCATTTGCAGCATTGAAATTAAATGAACTGACAAATATATCAAACATTGATTTGTCTGATGCATCTGTTTCTATGTTCCCTAATCCTGCACAAAACGAAGTGTTTTTATATAGCAAAAACGGTGAGTTCATTCGTGAAATACAGGTGTTAGACATCAATGGCCGCGTAGTTAACCACCACCCTTCCGTTAATAACACAATGTACACCATACAGCGAAACAACATGCCGAATGGTGTTTATTTTGTGCATTTACGTATGGACGATGGCGTATTGACACACAAGTTGATATATCGCTAAATCAACATAATGAAGTAATAAGAAGAGTCCGCTTAGGCGGACTTTTTTTATGCCCCGAACATTAAGCCTAGAAACAAAGATCCTTAATTCCCTTAATGCATTAATGGTTTATATTTCTTTCCCTCGAAAACAATGCCGCAGACAACTTGAAACGTGATTCGGTATCGTCATTCTATCGTACAGTCGTATCGCTGTAAAGTACTTTTTTAAACCATTAAGAAATTAAGAAACATTAAACTTAGAGACAACGATCCTTAATTCCCTTAATGCCTTAATGGTTAATATTTCTTCCCTCCGAAAATAATGCCGCAGACAATTAGAAACGTGATTCGGTATCGTCATTTTATCGTACAGTCGTCCCTTAATTCTCTTAATAGTGGAATATTTGTGAATCGAGTGGGGGGGTCCTACCATGAAGAAGCTAAAGAGGCAATCCTAAAAATGCTGCTTTCAAAATTGTCCATAACATTTAAGCCGCAACACTTTATTAATCAAGCCTCTTGATACAAAGTTCCATATTATTGTTTACATTTGATGGCGTTCGCACAAAATGAAATCCCTGGTTTTTAGCACTTGATGTAGACTTCTAGATCTTTCCGTATTATCAAATTATAATTCTGTTGAACAGTCAGAAAATATATGATATTATTATAATTGGCGATGGTTGTGCTTCCTGTTTGCTGTTAGATTCTTTGTCTAGGTATAAACAATTCGAAACCTTGCAAGTACTACTGCTTGGGGCTGGCGAGACCATGTCGCGCACCTGGTGCTTTTGGGATTCTGCTCCTTCTTTGCCATTCAGCGAGATGGCCCAAAAAAGTTGGACAAACATCGGCTTTACCTCCAACGATTTCCATATAGAACAAAATCTGGCTGATACTCCTTATTGGTACTTGCCTGGAGAAAACTTTTTTCGCTATTTTAAAGAAAATTTTTTACCTCGTCACCCAAATGTAACCTATCTCAATTCTAGCGTAATTGGAATATCCGGAAGTCCGGGTCAATTTGACGTTAATAGCATTTCCCAATCATTTACAGGCAAGCAGGTTTATAACAGCGCATGGTCACACTTAGCGCCTAAAGTCTCAGTCTGGCAGCATTTTAGAGGGTGGTTTGTTGAATTTGATAAAGAAATTCTGGACCCGAAAAAAATGACATTGATGGATTTCAATGTGCCTCAAGAAAAGGGTTGCAGCTTTATGTATATATTGCCCTTTACAACAAACACAGCTTTGATTGAATGGACTTTTTTTAGTGTTGAATTACAAGAAACACCATTTTACGAGGATCAGCTACACGAATATATCATCAAAAATTATGACGATCAGTATCAAGTAAGGGCTAAAGAGTGGGGTAAGATCCCGATGCAGCAGGGCTTATTCACAGCTGTGGGACCACATGGTGAAATTAATATTGGCACTCTTGGTGGAATGGTAAAGCCCAGCACAGGTTATGCATTCCAGCGCATGATAGAAGACAGCAGACAACTCTCTGCCCTATATTTTGGCGCCTCTGACCTGCCTCGTAAACAAAGTCTTCCTCGTTTTCGCTTTTATGATTCCCTGATTCTTTGGATCATTGAAAACCAACCACAACATTGTAAAAAGATATTTACTGTTTTGTTCAAAACACAGAACATCAGCAAAATAGTGCGCTTTATGACCGAAAAAACTAGCTTGCTCGAAGAAATTGGTATTTTTATTCGCCTCCCTAAAATTGTTTTTTTGAAGGCTTTGTGGCGCCGTTATTTGATATCCTGACATGATAAACATTGGTTCTACTAGCTCACGGTCCTTCTTTTTGCCATGGTCAATGCATGAAAAACTCCGCTATATAGCTATCACACTAGGCGCATTGCTGGCATTAATGCATCAACTTTGGAATATTCCCCCGCTAATAGACATTATTTTCATGACTTTGCTTTTACTCCTTGTAGGTATACCCCACGGCGCTATAGATCACTTAGTCGATGAACATAATGTAAAGGCTCAGCAAAAACCTTTTTCACTATTTCGCTTTTTAGCCGTTTATATAGCTCAAATGGCAGTTTATGCTATCTGCTGGTGGTTGTTTCCGGCTTTAAGCTTGCTTGTTTTCCTCCTTATTTCAGCATGGCATTTTGGAGAAACAGACCTACATCCCTCTCCCAACCATATAGCTTGGGCAATACTAAAGGGTTTGTTTGGCACAGCGATTCTGTTTTTTATACTATTGCGTGAACCTCTATACACCGCAAGCCTAATAGAGCGTATCACTCTCGGTAATTCGGCAGCATCCGGGATTTGGCAGTTCTTTGCAAACCAATCTGTGTTCGTTTTCGCCTCCCTGATTGCGTTAATACTTGTTGCCTGGTTTTGGGCACAACAAAGTGAGCCTATTCGCACAAATAAAACTAAGTGGGTTACTTTCATCGTTCTTATGGCGGTGGTGTATTTTCTTCCTTTGTTGCCCGCGTTTGCCTTGTATTTTGGCGCCTGGCACGCCTGGAATACATTTGGCTATATATCGACTTTTCTTTCCTCCAAACATACGTTTTGGAATATATGGAAAAAAACCCTCCCTTTTACCTTGTTGGCGCTGTCAGGGCTAATCATCATGGGGTTGGTTTGGTGGTTCTCTTTTTCATATATAGACCCTCTTCCAGTTTTGTTTATATTTATAGCAATTATTACCCTACCCCATCTAAGGGTCATGCACCACATGTTTAAGGAGTTGGCCAAAGAAGCTCCATAGCTGCGGTTATACTTTAATTTTCTTAAAAAAATAAAGGCGACCCATCAAGAGCCGCCTTCATAAGTTTTTATACAAAAAGAGATATTACATCAATTCTTTTTTAGGTGTTTCGTATACTTCCTGCTTAACCGGCGGCGTATCTATTGAGCCGTGATCATGACCCATGCGCTCGCCCAAAATAGGAGCAATAGCTAATCCTACCAAACAAGTTAATTTAATAAGAATATTCATTGATGGGCCCGAAGTATCTTTGAATGGATCTCCGACAGTATCACCAGTCACAGCTGCTTTGTGTGCATCTGATCCTTTGTACACCATTTTACCATCGATTTCTACCCCTGCTTCAAATGACTTTTTCGCATTATCCCATGCGCCACCAGCATTGTTTTGGAAAATAGCCCACATTACTCCCGAAACAGTTACACCAGCCATATAGGCCCCTAGAGCCTCTGCGCCCATAACAAAACCAACGATTATAGGTATGAAAATAGCCATAGCACCCGGAAGCATCATTTCTCTTAATGCAGCTTTGGTAGATATTTCAACACACTTGCCGTATTCAGGCTTGCCTTTGCCCTCCATGATTCCAGGAATTTCGCGAAACTGTCGACGAACCTCCTTAACCATATCCATCGCTGCTTTGCCCACAGAAGACATGGCTAGAGCTGAAAACACAACCGGAACCATACCACCTATAAATAAAGCCGCCAAAACATCAGCTTTGAAAATATTAATACCATCTATTCCTGTAAATGTAACATAAGCAGCAAATAAGGCTAAAGCCGTAAGCGCGGCAGAAGCAATAGCAAACCCTTTTCCAATGGCCGCAGTAGTATTTCCTACGCTATCTAAAATGTCCGTTCTTGAACGAACTTCCTTCGGTAGTTCACTCATTTCCGCCACACCTCCTGCGTTATCTGCAATCGGACCAAAGGCATCAATCGCCAGCTGCATGGCAGTCGTTGCCATCATCCCTGACGCAGCGATAGCCACACCATAAAACCCTGCCAAACTATATGCCCCCCAGATAGCACCTGCAAACAAAATTACCGGGAAGAAAGTGGATACCATACCCACCGACAAGCCTGCTATGATATTCGTAGCGGCTCCTGTTGCTGAGTTTTGAATAATATTATTAACCGGTTTTTTGCCAATAGCTGTATAATACTCCGTAAAGTATGAAATAGCCCCGCCAACAAAAAGTCCAACAATAACAGCCAAAAAGACGCGCATAGGAGTAACCATTACGAGTCCTTCTCCAAAAAAGTTCATTTTCATCTCCTCCGGAAGCATCCAGTGAATGATAAAATAAGAGGCAACACCAGTTAGTAAAATGGACGTCCAGTTACCCATATTCAGGGCGCGTTGTACTCCTGCCTCATTCGCATTGTTGTCATTAACCCTAACCAACCAGGTTCCAACTATGGAAAAAAGAAGACCTATACCAGCAAGAAATATAGGCAACAATATTGGGCCAATACCGCCAAAATCATCCCCCTGGATTCCACCCATGTCTCGAATAACATAATTACCCAATACCATGGCCGCCAATACAGTTGCCACATAAGAACCAAATAGATCCGCACCCATACCGGCAACATCACCCACATTGTCTCCCACATTGTCAGCAATTGTCGCTGGATTGCGAGGGTCGTCCTCTGGAATGCCTGCCTCAACTTTACCTACTAAGTCCGCTCCTACATCTGCCGCCTTTGTATATATTCCACCTCCTACACGTGCAAATAATGCTATAGACTCTGCACCAAGTGAGAATCCTGCAAGGGCTTCCAACACTATAGTCATATCGCTATAACTAGTGTACTGTCCACCCATAAACCATTGATATAGTACGGCAAACAAAAGAGACAAACCAAATATGGCCAGACCAGCAACACCAAGGCCCATCACAGTTCCACCCGTAAAAGAAACCTTAAGCGCGCGTGAAAGTGATGTACGTGCTGCCTGTGTAGTGCGCACATTAGATGCTGTAGCAATGCGCATGCCTATAAATCCAGCCACTGCCGAGGATACAGCACCGATCACAAAGGCAATTACAATAAACCAATGCGTAGATTCCACCAAAGTGGACAAAAAGCCAAGTGCGGCTCCAGCTATCACTACAAAAATAGCCAACACTCTATATTCTGCCTTCAAAAAGGCCATGGCACCATCGCGGATATATCCAGCAATTTCTCGCATGCGTGCTTCACCCGCATCTTGTTTGTTCACCCATGAGGAAAGAAAAAACATATAAACCAATCCTACCACTCCAAACAGAGGTAATAAGTAAACCAAATTCTCCATATATAAAACTTTGTTTGTGTAAAAAAAGAAATCATCCCAAAATGGCACACTTCGGGCTCGCAAAAGTACAGTTTACTGCGTAATTTCTAAAACATGAAGCCGTGGATTTTCAAAAGCAGGCTTAACTTACTGATCTACAAGCCTTCTTTGCTTCATTTTAAAGATTAATACTCGTTTGAAATTGTGTTTTAAAATTAATGTTGAATTTCTGCATATAAAATTCTGCTTGATGCACACCAAAGCTTAGCTTTGAGAAAAAAGAATGCGTAAACATTGAGCTTAATGGCACCAAATCCACCGCTTAACTTGACCAATCCCCTCCACAATGAAATTACTCGATGTCCTTGGTGTGGAAAGGATCCAATCTATGTTGCCTATCATGATAATGTTTGGGGCGTTCCAGAGCGCGATTCACATGCCCTTTTTGCAAAGCTTATACTCGACGGAGCTCAAGCAGGATTGTCCTGGATTACTATTCTTAAAAGAGAGCAAGGTTATTTTGACGCATTTGATGGCCTTGATCCTAAAATAATGGCTGGATATGAAGAAGACAAGATAGAGGAATTGATGCAAAACCCTGGAATCATTCGCAACCGGACAAAAATAATGTCTGCCATAAAAAACGCAAGATCCTTTATAAGCCTGGCGGAAAAAGGAATAGCGTTTAATGATTTTTTATGGCAGTTTACAGATGGATTAACCATTCAAAATCACTTCAAAACCATGGCTGAATTGCCCGCTGAAACACCCCTGTCCATTAAAATGAGTAAAGCACTCAAAGCCGAGGGCTTTACTTTCGTCGGTCCGACTATTGTATATGCATTTATGCAGGCTGTAGGCATGGTAAATGATCATCTCACCAGCTGCCACAGGTATCCATTGTTGTCGTCTTAACCAATAACCAACTATTGGTTGATAATCAACACATTATAGGTAAACTGTATATTGGGGTCTGATATAATATACCAACGTGACTCCACAAAATCATATCCCAGAGAAAAGGGGTATTGCCCCGTATTTACCGCAGGATTTGGATTTATTTGAGTGACCTGTAAAAGCGCCAACGGGTTGTTGTTAGAATGAGGGTTATTAATAATTATGTTGCCTATTCCATTCACCTGAAAGGCAGGGCGATTAGATCCTGTAACCCTTATTCCACCATTTTGTATTTCAATGGCTGAACCTGCACCCGCACCCGTATAGGTAGCACGTACACCGACCAGACCTCTGCCATTAATACCCGTTCCCTCTGTATTGGTAAGTCTAAACCCTATCGTATTCTGACTGTTAAAGTTTCCATCATAAGGTAGCATCAATCCAAGTGAGACCGTAGATGGGGCCCAATTGAATCCATCCCATACCAGAAACTGGTTGGGTTGTGGCACTGTTTCAGCTACAGGTCTTCCCCGCAGTTGATTGGCATTCCATATAGACTGCGCGTTGCGCGCGCTAAGTACATTACCTAAGATAGAGATGCCATTACCCTCTATATAGTTTGTACCAAAATCAGTAGCTGGCGCCCAAGAGCTCCCGCTCCATTTCAAAACCTGGCCTACATCAGCGCCTTGACGGGCAATATCCAAAGGACTATTTGCAGTGCCACTTCCAGATAGCCTGGCGCTTACAGTAATACTGCCCCCGCTTTCATTGGACGGGGCCCACTGAGAACCATTCCACTTTAATACTTGCCCATTAAGTGCCCCTCCACCATTTATTTGTGACGGATTGATCCTCGCTGAAGATTCGATATTTAGTGCTGTTGAAGCAGCAAAAGCATATGGAACAGTTTGCATATCTGTTTCACCAAACGGTCTAAACACATTTCCTCCGTCCGGATCTATTTCTATTCGAATTCGAAGACCACCAGTTTCCCATGCTATGTCTTTAAACTGACCTGTTACCGGAGTTCCTTTCCCTATTACCAGATTAAACAGTCCGAATTCATTGGTAATAGACAATGCGGTTTCTCTATACACTATGGTTTGTGTAGCGCTACGCAATACAGTAGCCCTAACATTAATTTGCCTATTGGCCAATGGCGCGCCCTGTTCATTGCGCAATACTGCCTGATAATTTATTCCACCAGGCACTTGACCCCATGACAACACCACTGCAAAAACGCAAGCCATCGCCATCATTACATTCCTCTTCATCCTCATTGTTTTATAATCACTTGTTGAAAAATAATTTCCCCTTTATCATCCTCTGCTGTCAAAAGATACCAGCCTGCTGTCAATCCCGAAAGATTCCAACTGCCGGAAATTTCCAAGTTTCTCTTTTCCGTGTAAACAGGTCTCCCTGCTGCTGAATAAACCGTTACCTGTGCTTTTGCTATTGCTTTTTCGCCTACATAAAACACTTCATGTTGAAATGGTATTGGGTAAATTTTCCAATTGCCCTTAGCAAAAGAAATCTTGGTGCCTACTACAAATAATAATGCCTGCTGAAAACCTTGGGTAATTTTGTAGCCGGTAACTGACTCTGTGCTGACCAACATTTCTCCTAATGAATAACTACCTTGTATGGTGCCTGAGGTGATTACCTCTCCTCCGTTGCTATATAATTCTAGATTCTGACTCCAAAGACGAGGCAAAGTCAAAAAAAAGAAAAAAAACCAGTGCGCTATTTTCATATTCAAAATTTCAGGCAATTTTATTGACGACTTTTATCAGTTTGCCCATGTTTCTGTAAATCTATACCCCATTAGGATTAAAAGGGTTGGTAATTATACTACAAAAATCGAACCAAACCGACCAAATCAAGCCCAATTGATGTATTCCTTGTTAGGTTTTTTTGCCTTTAATCAATAAATCGCGCTGGATTTTTATCTCAGCTTGCCCAATGAACCGACTAATACAAAGCCTTTGCATACTGCTTTGGTTTATATTTGCGTTATTTTCATGTTTTCTCACCCCATTCTTCTTTACATGATGCATAATGTCTTTAAAAAACAAACCGCCAATCGGATGATGTATAAAATCAACTTACTTTTTGCGCTCCTGATATTTTCAATTGCATGCCATCGCAAAACTATGCCTTTGGATATCAAGACAGAGAAAGATACCAAAGCCGAAGTTGAATTATTGGAGCAGCCAACCATAGAAGAACCATCCGGTACTGATGATTCTGATAACATCCGACCTGCTTATGCCCAGGCTTTTCAAGCAACTCCAACGCGCAAGTGGGACCTGTTACATACAACGCTTGATGTATCATTTGATTGGAAAAGTCAACGCGTATTTGGAATAGCTGGGCTTACCTTAACCCCCTATGCCTATGCTGACAGTGTACTTGTTTTGGATGCAAAAAACTTTGACATTCATTCAATTGAGACTAAAAGTATCTCAAAAAAACAAACATATACTTTCTCTCAAGAGTATGACAACCAACAGTTAAAGATTGTTTTTTCGTCAAAAATCTCTAAAAAGGATACACTCGCTATATCAATTCACTACACCGCCAAACCCGCTGAACGGGCCAGCCAGCAAGATGGAGCAATTACCTCGGACCAAGGCTTGTTTTTCATTAACCCGGACGGTGCAAAAGTAGGAAAGCCCCAGCAAATTTGGACACAAGGAGAAACAGCATACAATTCTTGCTGGTTTCCTACCATCGATCATCCCAATGAAAGATGTACGGGCGAGGTTAAGGTAACCGTTGAAAATCGTTTTTCAACCCTGTCCAATGGCCTCATGATTCGTTCAACTAATCTTGAAGGTGGCAAGCGGCAGGATCATTGGGTAATGGATCAACCCCATGCACCATATTTGTTTATGTTGGCCATAGGGGAATTTTCAATTACGCGAGATTCTTGGCGCGGAAAGGAATTGGGGTACTGGGTCGAACCCAAATACGCTTCTTTCGCCAAGGATATTTTCAATCATACACCAGAAATGCTCAGTTTTTTTTCTGAAAAATATGGCCTAGAATATCCTTGGAAAAAATACCACCAAGTAGTCGTAAGAGACTATGTATCTGGTGCTATGGAAAATACAACCGCTGTGATTTTTGGTGATTTTGTTCAAAAAACTAGGCGGCAGCTACTGTTGGAAAACAATGACAAAATTGTAGCTCACGAAATGGCTCATCACTGGTTTGGCAACTATGTCACCTGTGAAAGCTGGTCAAACCTAACTATGAATGAGGGATTCGCAAACTATGCAGAATACCTTTGGCTAGAGCACAAATATGGCAGGGCCGAGGCAGATGCACACCGCGAGGAAGAGCTAAATGCCTATTTAGAAAGCACTGCCGAAGGCGATACTCGACATTTAATCCGTTTTGAGTACGATCAGGAGGAGGAAATGTTTGATGCCCATAGTTATAATAAAGGCGGCCTCGTGCTGCACATGCTACGGCATTATCTTGGCGATGAGGTGTTTTTTGAGGGAATTAGGCGCTTTTTACAAAAACATGCCTTCGAAGCTGTAGAAGCACACCAGCTTCGCTTGGTTATGGAAGAGGTTTCCGGTCGTGATTTATATGTGTTTTTTGACCAGTGGTTTTATGACAAGGGCCACCCTGAATTAGAGGTTAATTATTTTTTCGTCCCTTCTAGCCAGGAAGTAAAAGTTTTTATAGAACAGGTGCAGTCGCCGAAATTTCACAGACCCTTGTTCACGCTGTATACGGATTTGGCTGTAATAAAAAAAGATGGTTCTGTTCAAAGAATCCCTGTCGAAATTAAGGATCAAGTCACGGAAGTAACCATTCCAATGTCCGAACTACCCGGTGGAATAGTCTTGGATCCAGACTATACACAGTTAGCAAAAATCAACCAAATTGCGTGGAAGGAAGACTGCCAGGCTCTTTTCGGTGATTTAGAGGCGAATTTGCCTTTAGCTGATTTTTATCGCATAGAGTGCGCTCGTCAAATCAACTTAGAAGATGAAAGCGCTAGCCTAATTTCAAAAATGCTTTCTGACCAGTTTTGGCAAATCAGGGCCTTAGCGGCAGAGTTTGCAACTCCAGAATTTCATGGAGATCAGCTATGGTCTTTGGCAGAAAACGACCCGAATCCCCAAGTGAGGGGCAAAGCACTGACCACGCTACTAGATATAGAGGTTTATAGTCCACAGCAGCAAGAAGTGGCTCGGCGTATCTTTTTGAAAGGTGACAAAGAGGTGGGCGAAATAGTTGCCCTGGCTATGTTTATTGTTTCCCGATTTGATGCACCCACTGTCAGTCAATTCATTCTGGAAAACTTTGATAAAGAAGAAGATCCTGATTTGATAATGGGTATGTTGGCATTAAGTCAAGAAGAGAATGTTGGCCTATCAAATGAACAAATTGTTAAAAAAACACCCGTCTTTCAAGGATATGATATTTTTAGTTTTCTTAGCTATTTTTATTCGCTGATAGAGGGAATGGATGTTGCTGGTCAAGATGTGTTTTTGGGTGAAATGGCCTCTTTCATGGCACATGGTGACTCACGGCCCATTCAGCGCTATGCTTTTATGACGCTGTTATCCAGTCTGCGAGCTGACCGTGAGAAAAAACTAAAAGAAGGTGATTTGAGTGAATTCACCACCAATCAGGAAAACCTGGAGCGACTAATACGTTGGTTTGAAGAAATCAGAAATCAAGAAACCAATGCACAGATTAAGGCCGCCTACGAATATATGCGATAAGAGAAACAATAGAGATAGATGGACAAAATCAAGATATGTATTATGGCCGGTGGGGCTGGCACTCGCTTCTGGCCGCTCAGCACCGAGGAAAGGCCTAAACAATTTATAGATGTACTTAAAAACGGTCAGACGCTTTTACAAGCTACTTTCAATAGGGCAAAAGGTCTGACAAGCACAGAAAATATTTTCGTGTTGACACATGCCAAGTACAAACACCTTGTAGTCGAACAGCTTCCAGAGGTAAAAAACGAACAGATTTTGTGCGAAACGGAGCGGAAAAACACGGCTGCTGCTTTGGCTTGTGCCGCCCAGGCACTTCAAAAATCAGATACAGATGATTTTGTGATGGTAGTGTTGTCGGCTGATCATATTATTGATGGGGATCAGCTATTTACAGACACCTTAATCAAGGCTTGCTCCTTGGCCTCGATGCATCCCATGCATCTATTTCCCCTGGGAATCCGTCCGAAAGAGGCACATACGGGGTACGGATATCTCAATATCGAAATAGAGGGCAGCTTGCTCAAAGTCCGACAATTTAAAGAAAAACCCGATTTGGAAACGGCTACTGCTTACTTAAAAAGTGGCCAGTATCTTTGGAACTCAGGAATATTTGTTTGGCACATTCAGGCGATTGTCGCTGCCTTTGAAAAATATGCCCCCGATATTTGGTCAGCTTTTTTGGATAAATCAACTGAAGATGCATTTCTTCAAGTCCGAAGCGAAAGTATTGACTATGCAGTAATGGAAAAATCCGATCATATTTATACCCTTGCCTGCGAATTTGGTTGGGATGACCTTGGCACTTACAGCTCCCTTTACCATATGAGCAAACAAGATACATCCTCTAATGCTCGCTTGGGGGGGCGGGCCAGGCTGGAAGACACATCACGGTCAATAGTGATTTTGCCCGAGGGTACAGAGGCGATTATTCGCGGGCTGGATGACTTTATCGTTTGTCTGGACAACGGCAAACTTCTTGTTTATCCAAAATCAGAAGAACAGTCTTTGAAAACCAGTCTCGGTAAATTGCAGGTCGGTGATTTTTAATTTTAGACATGTTTACATGCTATTCTTCCATTATTTCCATTGCTTGGAGACAATCTCTAATTAATTCAGGTTCAAATCCCCTTGAAATACCGTATTGAAGTAACATAAAAAACAGCGTCTTTGGGCTTTCCTCGCGAACCGATTGCCTGCGCTGCTGCAGAACACGAAGCAAAATCTGTTGATAATCCTCAGGTTCTATTGCATTCAGTCCTTCCTGGATACAGAACGAGGAGACTCCTTTTTGCCTCAATGCCAGTGAAATTTTACGACGGCCCCAATGATTTTGACGCAATTTTCCTAATACGAAAGCGGTCGCATATCTTGACTCACTGAGAAAACCCTCGCTAATTAAGGTGGCAACTACTTCTTCTATGTCTTCAGCAGAAACGCGATAGCTAATGAGTTTTTGTTCTATATCTTGATGGCAACGCTCCTCGCGCGCACAGTATGCTTTCATTTTGGCCAATGCTACCTCTTTGGTATACAGTCGACTGGTGGGCTTAAATTTCATGGTATTAACTGTAATCGTTTCAACAACACGCCCACATCCTCCCGAGGGTCATGGCATACCGATGGAATTCCTACCTGCTCAGCTGCATAAACATGCATCGGTCCATCGTCAATAAAAAGTGATTCATCGGCACGTATCCCTGCAGTCTCTAGCACATAGGTAAATACGCGATGATCTGGCTTGCGTAATCCTATTTCATTTGATAAGTAAACCCGTTCAAACAAGTCCCAAAATGCAATGTTTTGTTGCTCAAAATAAGCGCGCACATATTCGATATGGATGGCATTGGTATTACTCAGTAAAAACAATCTGTATTTTTTCTGCAGATAAACAAGCAAATCTACCCGGTGCAGAGGCATTTCGCCCAATAGCGCATTCCAGCATTCCATAAGGGCTTTTCTGCTGATAGGCTTTCCAGATATCGCGGATAATGCTTCTTGAAACTGGGCCACACTGATTTTACCTGCCTCAAATTCAGCAAAGCAAGTTGGCCCTTTGACATGATACATGTCATATGGAATACCCAATAGGCTTTCCATACAACTAGCGGAGGTTTCCGGATGCAGATCTATCAGGACATTGCCTAGGTCAAAAATTATGTTTTTTGTTTTTTGAAACATCTGTTTTGCAAAAGGAGAACAAATATGTAACTTTGCAGCCGATTTAGGAAATTAACCTCCAAAATCCGGGCCTATAGCTCAGCCGGTTAGAGCACCTGACTCATAATCAGGTGGTCCTAGGTTCAAGTCCTAGTGGGCCCACCACTAAAAACAAAAAAGGGTTGCAGAAATGCAGCCCTTTTTTATTGTCAATACAATTATTGGTCTTGTGGTACACCCAATGGCAAAGTTGTATTGAAAGCAATTAGCGCATGCTGTCAAACCAAGGTTTCGCGTTGATAATAGCTTCCAGATACACACATCCATGATCAGCTTCAGGTCCTGCGTCAAATCCCTCAATCGTCGTGTTGCCTAATTTCTTTTGATAGTCCACTATTATCTTGGCAGCTTCTGCAACCACGGCTTCATCACGATAGCTGTAAAAACATCTGTAGGGGGTGTTCATCTGCCAACGATAACCGTTAGTAGCATCTATCGCTTTCCAAAAAGGGGATGAAGCTGATTTACTTTCATCGATAAATTGCTGCGTAAACACATCCGATATTGTCCGCCAATTCTTATTCTCGTCTATTAAAACTTTCTGATAGTATTCATCGAATGAAATTTCAAAGTTATATAACTTTCGAGTGATCTCCAGATATTCAGGCCTGATCATTTGTTCAGCGAGTCCATTTATTCCCACGTAAGCCTCAAAAGAACACAAGAGGTTACCAATTACCGCAGGGAAGTACGGCGCTACGAAAGGATTAGGTTCATTTATAGGCTTTTGAAGGAAAATCACCTGATCTGCAGGTCCTGAGGCTGTAATTGCGGCCGCAACGGGGACTTTTTCTTTTTCCAAAAGCTGCAGGAATGCGTTCGTAGTAGCACCACCTTGAGACCACCCATTCAAGAAGAGTTTACCTGGAGAAATGTTGCGTTGCCTAAGAAGCTCCTTCGACGCAGTAAGTAAGTCTAAACAGGTTTGAGCAGCAGAGCCTAAGATTCCATAGCTATTCGGCTCTTTAGTCCCTTCCGTATTACCAAAGTAATCGGCAGCAATTACAATGTAGCCTTGTGAGGCAAATTGGGAAAGCTGAAACTGCAATTCTATGGATCCATCAGGGTTTGAAGGACTCGAGGCCCTATCAAAAATTGTACCGTGCTGGTAACTCACAATGGGGGCGCCTGGCAAAATACTATCTGGAATTGCTATCAACCCATAAGTTGTAGCGACTTGATTATTCTTTTCAGGAATCTTTGAGTTGTAAGTTACCTTAAATAAGTTAACCCCATGTTTTGCAGGTGTGAGCCTTGACCGAAATGCATCTGCCTTCATTGTCCTATTATTCATAAACACATCAAGCACACTATCAATAACTGCTTGCACTCTCTCTTTACTGTAGTACCCTATGGAGTCGTACTTTACGATTTGTGGGGGGTCTGGTGGCACTTCTTTTGTATTTGAGGTGCAAGAGTCGAATAAAACCACCAAAAGCACAATAATAAGAGAGAAGTTCGCGTAACGCAAAATATTCATATTTGACAATTTAAAGTTTTACAAGTTATCGCCTTTAGCCATTAAATTATAGTTTAGTATGAATAAGAGATTCTGCACAAACACAACCATAGTCCGCACTAGTAACTATAAATTTATACTTTCTTGGCATAATTCGAAAATTACATCCCAAATGTATAAAAACTTCTTGACGCTTCGTATCCATCCAGGCCCACATATTATGCTTAAGAAAAAAGTGCATTGACAACTACTACAGGAAAGGGTGAAAAAATGAAAGAACTTGGCTCATTGATCATTTTTTGAAATAACAGCAATTGATCGGCAGCCGTCAAAGGAGCTATTTCTTTTTCTAGCAAACGAAGAAAAGTAATGGTACTTTCATCGACAAGAGAACTTAGTCAAGTAGGGCTATATTTTGATTTTTTATTATTTTAAAAAATATCCTCCAAAATGTTGAATATCAGCCTGTTAAAACATAATAGCAAGCGTTCGTTCCCGTTTTGGGGATATTGAGTTTATGTTCAAAAAATTGCATTAATCGCAAAGTTTGTAAATGGTTTTTTAAAAACTCATTTTAACTGTGCACGCGCCTAAGTTATTAAAACACTTATTTTTGATCCATTAGGTTAATGTTAAGAAACTGCTACTTACAGCATAAAACAGTTGTCAAACTAAACTTTTTCATTATGTTGCTGTATATTGTTGTAAGCAATTGATTTATGGGCTATTATGCGAAAACAATATTGACTCTCAGTCTTATCGGGGGTCTTTTTTCGAAGACAGCTGTCGCCCAATGCCCTAGTGTAGAACTCTCCAATCAGATCGTCAACGCTGGATTTGAAGATGTATCGCCTCCGTGTCCATCTTCCTGGAATTCGCCCCCATTCGTTGATGCCGCTTTTAATCAAAACTGTATGAGTGGCTGGTTTAGCGCTTGGGGAACTCCTTCTGTTTGTAACAACGGCCCTTTTGAAGGCGACAATTACGCTTGCCTGGGAGCTAATAATGAAGCCATTTTTACCAATTTGAGTCTATGTGAGGGTGTTTATGAGCTTCGATTTTATACCAAGCGAATTTCCGGGTCGGGTGGATTTTTAGATGTTTACCTTGCCAATGGATTAGTGAATCTAAATCCGGGAAACGGTGGATTTCCGCCTCTGACAATAAATCCATCATGGGAACTCCTCTCCGCTGTTCCCGTAAACGGCCCATGGAATCAAACCATTCTGTCCATTACCATTCCCCCCAATGCCCTCAACACCCAATTGTTGATGGTGCTCAGAGGATCTGTTGATATCGGCATCGACAATGTGTTTTTGGAGGCTTGCGAACAGGATTACCTGGAGGATATTCAATGTGAAAACCTGGGTGGCGGCAGCTTCAACCTGGAAGCACTTCTAAACAATGCCGGATTAAATGCCGATCTGCAGGTGTTTTGCTGGGACATGGGCGATGGTACTACCTTTCTGGATCAAGGCACCTCTGTTGTGCATACCTACGATCAGGAAGGCACTTATACGGTCTGCTTTTCCGTAGTGGACGAATGTGGGTGTATTGATGACATCTGCAAAGTAATCGTATATCAGGACTGCTCTTGCACTTGTGAGGAAAACCTTGAAGAGCCAGTCATTTTGAATCCGCCCCAAGAGGAAATTATCCTCATCTGTGCCGCTGAGGCTCCTCCTGCGCCCGAAATAATTGCTACCCTCAATTGCGGAAGCCTTGATATTACTTTTGAGGAAAGCACTAGCGGGGGTGGTTGTGAAGTAATAGTGGCCAGGACGTGGACCATTACCGCACCTTGCGGCGATGAAACAATCCTCACTCAGACGGTCCGGTTGTTGGACAATGTACCCCCGGCATTTACCTTTCTGCCGGTAGATACCGAAGCCTCCTGTGAATCGGCAGCACCTGTTTTCCAACAGTGGATAAACAACAACGGCAATGGCACAGCCGAAGATAACTGCGGTGCATTTACCTGGGCTATTACCTATAGTGAGGAACCCGGAACCGCATGCCCTATCATACCGGTTACTTTTCTGCTCACGGATGCTTGCGGAAACACCAACAGTCATGTAGCCACTTTTACCGTAACCGATAACACGCCTCCAGTGGTCCTAAATCCGCCGACTTCACCCGTAACAGTAAATTGCCCCGATGACATTCCAGACATTGCTATACTTCAAACCAGCGATAATTGCACTCCTGTGCCACTCATTTCCTTCAACGAAATCATATTGGGGGAAGGATGTACCCAAGATATTATCCGCCAATGGTTTGTACAGGATGAATGCAGCAATATCACCCAGATAGAGCAGTACATTTTCCTTCGAAGCGTACAGGTGCCCATCATAGCTCCTCAACCTCAAACCATATCTGTTTCCTGCGGACAAAATGTATCTGCAGCATTTACCGATTGGCTGCAAAACAATGGCGGAGCAGAGGCGAATGTGCCATGTGGTACCATTAGCTGGTCTTTTCAATATGATGAAGACCCAACAAGCGCCTGCGGTGAAACACTGGTGACTTTCCAGGTTGAAGATGCTTGTGGAAACACCGCTACTGCTACTGCTTATTTTATAGTAGTAGATACCATAGCACCGGTGCTGACCCGGCTTCCGGAGTCTGTCCAGATCGCCTGCGCAACCAATCCAGGACAGCAACTCCTGGCATGGGTGGCCAATAATGGTGGGGCTATCGCCACTGATCTTTGTGATTCGGTTAAGTGGAGCAACAATTTTTCCGGAGATACAACCCTTAGTCAGTACATCGTACGGTTTGAAGTCGGTGATAATTGCGGAAACATTAGTAGCGCTGAGGCTACATTTGTAGTGTTGCCCCAAATTGATACTACTTTTTCCATATTATCTACCTGCGATCCACTGCAAGTTGGATTTGATACATTGGTGGTAGTGGTGAATGGCTGTGACTCTGTCGTGGTTACGGAAAAACGCTTTCAAGCAGCCGACAGTACCTTTCAGACACTTTACGTTTGCTCTGTTGCCGAAGTCGGCAAGGATACCTTGCGTCTCAACAGCAGTAGCGGTTGCGACAGCCTTGTTTTTCGCAATTTCCTTCTAGGCCTTTCAGATACTACCTTTCTTTTCGATAGGCGTTGTGACATCGATGCGCCCCAAACAGACATCTTTACCCTTCAAGGCCTGTACTGCGACTCCATTGTCGTCATACAACGAATTCCACTGCCTTCTGATACCACAAATTTTCAACGACGAGTATGTAATCCATCAGAGGCAGGGCAGGACACCACATTTCTATTAAACCAGTTTGGTTGCGATAGCCTTATTATAACCATAAAAGAATACACACCACCAGACACTACACGAATTCAGCTTAATACTTGCGACCCTCTACTTGCAGGTGTAGAAACTGCTCGATACACTAACCGTTTTGGATGCGACAGCTTGGTTATAACTACCAGAATATTGTCTGATTTTACTTTTTCAGAACAAGAAGTTCGGATATGCGGTGACGGAATCAATTATATCGATACACTTCGTTTCACTGGCCAGGAATGCGATAGTTTTGTGTATATCAGTTATAATTATTTTTCCATAGATACCACTAATCTCGAACGCAATACTTGTGATCCTGCTCAGGCAGGTTTTTCCTCTGTGACCCTCACAAATCAATTTGGTTGTGACAGCACACTTTTAATAAATACAACCCTCCGCGCTACACCAACTATTTTCATCAATGAAACGACCTGCAGACCCGATCTCGCTGGCACATTCACTGAAACCCTGACCAACGCATTCGGATGTGATAGCACCATTATTAGGCAAGTACAACTGCTTTCCATTGATACTGTTTTCCTGTCTAATTCTTCTTGCGATCCTCAAGCGGCGGGCATAAAGCTATTTCGGTTCACCAATGCCCTTGGATGCGACTCTATAGTTAGCATCCAAACGACACTTTTGCCTTCTGACACGCTGAGGATAGATACCATAATTTGCCTGCTTTCCCAACCCTTCTCGGATTCAACCCGACTAGTTAATCAATTTGGTTGTGACAGTCTTATCATTCGTTTGAATCGACCCGAACCAACTCCTCTTAGCATAGATCTAGGGTCAAACCTACTCATCCGTGAAGGTGAGTCTGTTTCGTTGGTTCCCAACATTGTCGGTGAGGTGTTTTCGTTCCGCTGGCAACCAGATTCACTGTTTTCTTGCCCAAGCTGTCCAACTCAAACAATTTTCCCTGAGCGCGACCTAAGAATTCGACTAGAGGCAGTTTCGCCTTACGGCTGTATTGACAGTGCGACGGTCTTACTCCGAGTTATCCGCAATACCAACATTTTCATTCCAGATGCGTTTACGCCAGACGATGACGGCATCAACGATCGATTTACTGTATTTGGATCCAACCGCCTATCCAGCATTCTTTCCCTGCAAGTCTTTGATCGCTGGGGAAATTTGCTCTACAACGGGCAGGATCTCCCTCCCAATGACCCGAGATATGGTTGGGATGGCTCTTTTAAAGGACAGCGTATGGATCCGGCTGTGTTCGTTTATGTTGCCAAACTATTGACCAGTGATGGGGAACAATTAACACTTAGTGGTGATGTCCAGTTGCTTCGATAATATAAATTCAATAGATTCAGACTTTAAATAAAAAATCTGAATCTCGATTCAGAGGGTTTTGGTAATCCATCCTTTTTTAGTGTATTTTTAAGGATTTTGATGCCTTTGATTTACTTAAGTGCATTAATTGCTCTTTCTACAATAGCAAATTGACTGCATTTTGAAGAAACGCTGGATTTAGGTAATTTTGACCCAAAATTAAACCCCTTGCAAATATTAGATCCGGCAGCCGTCCATTATAGCCTTCACGACATAAAGTCTTTACTAACCCCTGGTACACAGCTTACTCTTGGTAAGGCTACTGTTGACGCCATAGTCAATAATGAAACATTTCTAAAAACCACCTTACGTAACAATAGTGCACCCATATACGGCATCAATACCGGGTTTGGCTCCTTGTGTCAGGTTCGTATATCCGATGATCAACTTAGTGATCTTCAAAAAAATCTGGTAATGTCGCATGCCTGTGGATCGGGTCCTATTGTAGATCCCTCTATTGTGCGCATTATGCTTTTGCTAAAAGTAATGAGCCTTTCCAAGGGGTTTTCAGGAGTAAGGCTCTCTGTTGTTCAAAGGCTCCTGGACTATTACAATGCTGATGTATACCCGGTAGTATACGAACAAGGCTCTCTGGGGGCCTCTGGTGATTTGGCACCCTTGGCTCATATAAGTTTGGTATTATTAGGCCTTGGAGAGGTAACGTATCGTGGCAAAATTCATGCCTCTTCAGAGGTGATGCGAGAATTGGGATGGGTGCCTATGCAATTAGAGGCCAAAGAAGGGTTGGCTTTACTCAATGGAACGCAATTTTCCACCGCTTTTGCTCTTCACGGATATTTTCAGGCTGAGGCCATTTCTACCATAGCAGAAGATTGCGCAGCTTTGTCTTGTGATGCCTTTTTATGCAATAAATCTCCTTTCGATCCTTTATCCCATAAGATTCGGCCACATGCCGGACAAATGGCGGTTGCGCAGGGTATCCTCAGCCGTTTAGAGGACAGCGAACTATTTGAAAGACCTAAAGAGCATGTTCAGGACCCTTACTCTTTTCGTTGTATCCCACAAGTGCATGGTGCAACTAGAGACACAATCACTTTTGTCGCCCAAACGCTTGAGACAGAGGTAAATGCGGTAACAGACAACCCGAATATATTCAGTGAAGAAAACTGTATTTTATCCGCGGGCAATTTTCATGCTCAACCCATTGCCTACGCCGCTGACTTTTTGGCCATTGCACTCGCAGAACTAGGCAATATTGCCGAGCGACGCATTTTTCAACTTATTTCAGGGTTGAGAGGGCTGCCGCCTTTTCTGGTTTCTGATCCAGGCATTAACTCTGGATTAATGATTGCCCAATATACAGCTGCATCTATTGTCTCCCAAAACAAACAATATTGTACGCCAGCCAGTATTGATAGCATCGTCTCTAGTGCCGGACAAGAAGATCATGTAAGCATGGCTGCTAATGCTGGAACCAAACTAAATAAGGTAGTAGATAACGTATGGATGGTATTGGCAATTGAGTGGCTTTGTGCCGCTCAGGCCATTGAGTTTAGACGACCGGGCCGCACTTCTGCCTATTTGGAAAATTTGCTCCAGCTGTATAGAGAAAGGGTGCCTTTCATTCGGGAAGACCGCGTATTATATACAGAAATGGCAAAAAGCAAACATTTTCTTCAAGAAGCCCAAGCAATAAAATAATATTCTTTTGCCTCTTGATATAATTTGCTAAAATCGCTTTTTATCAAGGCTTTGCTTTGGTTTAAATATCCCGACAAGGTAGATATATTCATATCCAGTTCTGAAAAATAATTGAATATATCTTCTGGAAAAGTACCATATACATCCGAAGCGCCCAATCCGTGTTCAAAAATAACAAACGGCTTGTCTCTGGCAATTAGTGATTTTGCGCCATTCAACACCTGCCATTCTGCTCCCTCAACATCTATTTTAATAAGCCTTATGGGGGTAGAAGCGTCTATGATATTGTCTAGTGTATTTAATTGAACTTCTATCTGCACATCTTTTTCGTCCTTTCTGTCATATTTGCGCCGTTTTATGCCAGAGTATGCGGGATTGGTAGTTACATAATTAAATGAAGTTCGACCAATGTGATCAGATAAGGCGACTTCCACAATGTGGCAATTGGGAGCTGATCGATACTTGTTGGCCAATCGTACAAATAAATCCGGAATAGGTTCAAAACCAAAGTGTTGTCCATTCGGTGCTATCTGAATTATCCAATCCAGCACCTCCCCTTTATGACAGCCTACATCTATGGTGTTACTATTCTTTTGTAATATGTTGCGCATTATTTTTCTGGTCAACAGATCATACTTATGATTCTGTGTCAGGGGCACAGGACTCAGCCTAATGATTTTTTTGATAAACTCCTTCATAGTAAAAACAAGGCGTCTACAGGTGTAATGCTCTACCTTCCCAAGCCGCAAATGCTGCCTCTTTTATGGCCTCAGCAAACGTGGGATGCGCGTGTGACATAATTGCAACATCCTCCGCAGAGGCCCTGAAGGTAAGCTGAGCTACCGAAGAAGCTATCAAATCTGCTGCCCTTGCACCACACATATGTATCCCGAGTATTTCGTCGGTTTCTGAATGAGCTATTATTTTTACCAATCCCTCTGTATCACCACTTGCACGTGCTCTGCCCAATGCTTTGAAAGGAAATTTGCCTGTTTTATAGGGTATACCCTCTGCCTTAAGTTGCTCTTCTGTTTTTCCAACTCCCGCAACCTCCGGCCAAGTATACACAACCCCTGGAATCAAATTATAATCAATATGCGCATGCATACCGGCCAACTTCTCCACCAAAAAGATGCCTTCTTCGGAAGCCTTATGAGCCAGCATGGCTCCCCTGACAACATCACCAATAGCATATATGCCGCTAGCTGATGTTTCCATAGAATCATTGACAATTACACGGCCACGTTCATCCAGATTTACTCCTGCCTTTTCTAGGCCAAGGCCTTCTGTATAAGGTCTTCTGCCAATGGCTATCAGGCAATAATCTACGGTTTTTTCGATAGGCTCTCCTCCTTTTTTAGATTCGAATCTTACTACTGCGCTGTTTTTTTGACCCTTTACTGTCAACACCTTGTGACCTAGGTGAAATGTAATTCCAAGGCCCTTCAGGGACTTTTGTAATTCTTTAGCACAATCCGCATCCATACCATTCAATATGCGATCTTCATATTCCACTATATCTACCTGCGTACCCAACCTGGCAAACACTGATCCCAATTCAAGCCCTATAACCCCAGCACCAATAATAATCATGGATTTGGGCAATTTTTCAATATTCAGGGCCTCCGTACTGGTTATGACACGGTTTTTATCATACTGAAACGCTTCAGGTGTTATAGGCTTCGAACCAGTGGCAATAACAATATGTTTCCCTTCCAGTGTCACCTTCTCGCCATTTTCTTTTGAAACACTTACCATCCTGCCGCCTTCCAGCGATCCGTGCCCTTGATACACATCGATTTTGTTTTTTTTCATTAAGAAAGCAACTCCATCACAGGTTTGACTTACAACCTGTTGTTTTCGAGCTATCATTTGAGGCATTTGCAAGCCCACTTTGGGCACCTCTATACCGTGTTCTGCAAAATGGTGTCGCGCGTTGTAATAATGCTCTGAAGAATCAAGCAAGGCTTTGGAAGGAATACACCCAACATTCAGACATGTGCCCCCTAATGTATTGTATTTCTCGATGATGGCGGTTTTCATACCTAACTGAGATGCCCTAATAGCGGCTACATAGCCACCGGGACCGGAACCGATGAAAATGATATCGTATTGCATGCGTTAATCTATCTTATGGTTTGGGTGATTGGTCGTTTTTAGGCGGGCCTCCTGGTCGCCTTTTCTTTTTGTTAAAGCGTCGATTGTTGTCCCCTCTTCTTTCTCCTCCTTGCCCTGCACTTCCTTTATCTGTGTTCTCCGGTTTTGGAGTAACAGTGGCCTGTGGCTCTTGTGGAAGTGTATTGTTGGGGCCCTGCGGTTTTCGCTTTTTCTTCTTGTTTTTCTTTCTTTTGGAATCTGGAAGCTCTATCGCGCCCGTTACATCTTCATAATCTGCTTCTTCTTCCTTGCTTTCGTCTACAAATTTAAATTTGAGTTCATCAGGATCTGAAGGGAAAACCCCTTCCTGATTCCATGCATGAATTTTTGTAACCTGGTCTTTTTCAATGGCCAGCATCACAGACCTGCCTCCTTGTGGCTCATAGTTGTAATACATAAGCCCCTTAAAAATATCTGTTTTAATATGTACAGCGCGACCTTTTTCAAAGCGCAAGGCCTTATTCTCAGGTGGGAATGACTTTAGTGCATCCACGTACATATCTAACTCGAAATTAAGACAACATTTCAGTCGTCCACACTGTCCTGAAAGCTTAGCTTGATTAATTGCCAGATTTTGATAGCGAGCTGCTGTAGTTGATACAGATTTAAAATCTGTTAACCAAGTAGAACAACATAGCTCACGACCACATGAACCAATTCCACCAATTCGGGCCGATTCTTGTCTGGCGCCAATTTGTCGCATTTCGATTTTAACCTTAAAATCACGAGCATAATGACGGATTAACTCCCGAAAATCTACTCGTCCGTCAGAGGTGAAAAAAAATGTTGCCTTTCTTAAGTCTGCCTGATACTGCACATCACCAACTTTCATGTCCAGACCCAAAGATCTAGATATAACACGAGCTTTTATCAGGGTGTCCTTTTCAAGTCCTCTTGCCTCTTCCAGGCGCTCCAAATCTCTTTCGTGCGCTCTACGCACAATTTTGCAAACTACTTTTTTTTCTTGTATTTTCTTTTTCTTCATTTGGAGACGCACCAATTCTCCGCTGAGGCTTACTTTTCCTACATCGTATCCTCCTCCTGTATCGACCACCACCCAGTCACCTGTCTCTATGTGCAAGCCTGATTCACAAAAAGTGAATTCCTTGGTAGATCCATTTTTAAAAGTTACTTCATATATGGGAAATGGCTCTGCGTCTGTGATGCCGCTGGCTGAGAGCCAATCGTATGTGTTGAGGCGATTGCATCCGCCACTGCCACAACCCCCGCTACTGCAAGATCCACCGCTGCCGCAGCCTCCGGTTTTGGATCCTATGGTACAACCTTTGCAAGCCATGGGTCATTGTTTTTGGTAAATAAAAACCTAAAGGTAGGGGTTTTTATCGAATTTAGCTAAGCCCGCCCCCTCAGGACTTGATGGGTGTAGACTGTCAATGCCATGAAAACTATTTTAGGATTGGCGTTTTGCTCCATAGCGGACAAATCTTCATCGATTCGCATTTGCAGTTTTTTAAGCTTATCGACATCTAAAATGGGCTTAAGTTTATGCAAGGCGGCTATTTCATGAGAAGGCATATGCAAAGAGTCATCTGGAAGTATCCCTACCAAAATAGATTGTTGCATTACATGCATAAAATATTCTAAAAAAGCCTTTTGTCTGTTCTTCGGCATGGCGCTCAACTGGTCTGCCCATTGACTCATTGTAAGCACATCCCCCTGATAGGCTCCCCGCAACCAATCAAGAAACTGTGTTGAATTTGCCGCATCAAGATCGCTCGCTTTGTCCAGCGCCAAATCCATATTTCCAGCAGATAGCCAAGAGACCTCTTCTGCTAAGACAGGATCACAGGAAAGTTGCTGAATTAGACCATCTTGCACTTCAGTACTTTTTAACGGGACCAATCTAATAGATTGACAGCGAGATTGAATGGTTGGCAAGATTTGCTCTGCATTGTCCGTGGCCAGGATAATGGCGGTATTGGGCGCAGGTTCCTCTATTTCTTTTAGAAGGATATTCCCTTCTTTGCCTAAAAACTCTGGGAGCCAGATTATTAGAATTTTGTAGTTTCCCTCCCCACGATGAAGTCCAAGCTCATGCAGCGCGTCTCGGCATGCTTCTGCAGAGATATTGGGCGTTTTTTGTTCTGCATCCAGCTTTGACAGCCAAGCAGTCAGGCTCCTATAAGCACTTTGGGCGAGAGCCTCTCTAAAAATCGCTTCAAAATGAGACGGTTTCTTTTTTTGTTCTCCTAAATTAGGCACAGGAAACAAAAAATGGACGTCAGGGTGGGTTCCGTTTTTTACTTTTTGGCACTGATTGCAGCTTCCACAAGGCTTTCCATCGGTGGCCTCCCGGCATTGAAGGAGTCTTGCGGTATACAGAGCAAGGGCTAACTGACCAGACCCTGGCAGCCCGTGTATTAACAAAGCATGGGGTATTCTGCTGCTTAAATAACTTTGTTGCAAAAATGAGATGGCATGAGCCTGACCTAAAACTCCTTTTGTGCCTATTTCAGCCATTTAGTTATTTTTTCATCGAGTGGACTAACACCAGATCCAAAATGTTCTATCAATTTACCATTTTCGTCCAATAGAAATTTGTTAAAATTCCATCGAACATCTGCATCCATCACTCCATTTTCGGATTTATTTGTAAGCCATTTGTAAAGCGGATGTTGGTCGTTGCCCTTTATCGAAACTTTGGCGGCCATAGGGAAAGTTATCGCATATTTGCTTGAACAAAATTCTGCGATTTCCGCATTTGTTCCGGACTCCTGTCTGCCAAAATCATTACACGGAATTCCAATCACAACTACTTTTTCCCCATAAGTTTCATATAGCTCTTGCAGTTTTTTGTATTGGGGCGTATATCCACAAGCCGACGCCACGTTAACCAACAAAATTTTCTTGCCTTTATATTGGCTGAGATTGATGGTCTTTCCATCTATAGCCTCCAATGAGAATGAGTGTGCACTCTGACCGATCATCGATATCCAGGATAATAAGAACAAAGGTAAAAAAGCCAGACGTAAAGATTTCATGTTTATTTGTTTTGGTAAAAGTGTATAAGTCAAGGATTGTTCCATTAGAAAATTAAATTGAAACAATAAAATGATGTATCTGTTTAAAACGAGGTAGTTGGCCAACTATTGGTATCTTATAAGCTATTCAAAATGTTTTATTTATGAAAGTTGCTGTATTTCGCACCGCCCATTTCAATGCCGCCCACCGCTTGTTCAACCCCGCCTGGGATAACGATCGAAATAAAGAAGTGTTTGGTTTGTGCAACAATCCCAACTACCACGGACACAATTATGAACTTGAGGTGAAGGTTGCAGGTGAAATTGATCCAGAAACAGGCATGGTAATTGACCTTGGTTACTTACGCGATTTGATTAAAACAGAGGTGGAAGAGCGTTTTGATCACAAAAACCTAAATTTAGATACAGAAGAATTCCAAACGCTTATTCCCACTGCGGAAAATATTTGTGTGGTGATTTACAACATTCTTAGGGCAAAACTCTCTACAACACTTGATTTGCACATTAGGCTTTACGAAACACCTCGTAATTTTGTGGAATACCCTGTTTAAAAACAAGGTTATATTCTGCTGCTTAAGACAAACAGAAAACGTCCTTTTAATGACAGGTGCTTTGGTATTACGCCATCTATAACGGCCGGGCATTAATGACGGACGCAGCGACAGTAAGCCTATTCGTCCAGTGTATTGTTACTATCTAGCCCTGTTTATTCACTATTCATTAATCTTTGTTTGTCGACTTCTACACTACATTTCACCTTTGAGCCAAAGGCATTGAAAACCCTTTAGAATGTTTGCAAATCTGGCATCAGTTGCTGATTTCTCCGCTTTTGATATTTGAGCTTTTTGGACACCAACCTGTTGACCAAGAACAAGTTATTCTTGCGTTAAACGTTTCGCCTTTCTGGCCTTTTTAATCGCGTCACTTAAACGTTCTATAAGTCATTCTTGCTCAAATTTTTCACGTTTTTTCGTTCCACTTTTGCCCCGTTGCATGTCTAAAACTTCATCAAAACATGTGGTATGGATATTACTGTTTTTTTGATTCAATATATTTATCTGTTATGGCCTTAGCCTTCAATATTTCAAATTTTTATGGCCCTTTAGGACAAATAATTTCGGGGCCGCCTCCCTTTTAGTGGCAACCCCGAATGATGCGCGAAATTAAGGTTGTATTTTCTAAGCAGTTGGTTGGGGTTGACGTGCTGCCTGCATTAACAACAGATCATGTAAGACAATCTCTGTTACATATTTAACTGTGCCCTCTTTGCCGGTATAGCTTCGATGAATTAACTTGCCTTCAATGGTCAGTTCTTTACCCTTCTCGACAAATTTCTCAAGCCTCCCTTCCCCAAGCAACAACTTTATGCCATTGGGTATCCGTAACCCACTCTCCCTGCACATTCTTGTACTTTTCATTTGTGGCGAGAACCATACTTGCTTTTTTCTTGCCACTTTCAAACGTAGTAATTTGTGGATCTATTCCTACATTTCCCACTAGTCTCACCGAATTTCTCATGTTTTTCATAATACTTGCATTTTAAATAATAAATAAATGTTTTTTGTAACGATCATCAAGTACTGGCCAGTTCCATTGACAGGGCAAAGATGTAGGCTTGTAAACTCAACTGTCGGTATTTAAACATTTATGTCTCGTTTATAGTCGTTTGTAAACGATTGTAAACGGCTGGGTTGAGAGAGGGTGCGTGCTATGGGACGACTATACGATAGTACGACGATACGACTTTACGTTTTTAATTGTCTGCGGCATTGTTCTCAAGGGAAAGAAATATTAACCATTAAGGCATTAAGGAAATTAAGAATCGTTGTCCCCATCTTAATGTTTCTTAATTTCTTAATGGTTTAAAAAACAATTTGCAACGATACGACTTAACGATAGTACGACGACTTCACCGCATTACGTTTCTAGTTGTCTACGGCATTGTTATCAAGGGAAAAAAATTTAACCATTAAGGCATTAAGGGGATTAAGAATCGTTGTCTCTAAGCTTAATGTTTCTTAATTTCTTAATGGTTTAAAAAAGTATTTGCAACGATACGACTTTACGATTCAAGGCATATTGCTACCACTCCACAATAAACCCTATCGTTGGCAACACCAGGGCATCGTCGTTGCTTAGGATTACAGGAATGGCATTGGAGCCATCTGGTGCCAAAGGGAGTCCGTTGGTGGTCGCAAATCCACTGTTGTCCTCATTCCTGGCAAAAGTATATTGCGGAAAAGCCGGATTGG
Organism: uncultured Saprospiraceae bacterium; assembly: GCA_964449535.1. GTDB lineage: Bacteria > Bacteroidota > Bacteroidia > Chitinophagales > Saprospiraceae > SLDF01. The sequence continues at coordinate 88,375 of CAYUZA010000002.1, read as the reverse complement.
CTCTCGCCAACACATTACTTACATCTAAATATACATCCAACGTCCATTTGCTGAAATTCCACTTTTTGTCAATGCGTATATCCAGCTGACTAAATGGGGCCAATCGCTCGCTATTCAACCTGGTAAAATCTAGAAGCCCTACACCAAAGACCCCATAGTTCAATTGAGAAGCAACCTCATCAAAAGGCGTAAAAGGCGCTCCTCCTGCATAGCGGTACTTTAGACCCAGTTCCCAACCGCGATTTAGTTTCCACCCAAATAAAGCCGATAAAAGATGCCTGCTATCCCATGATGATGGTATCAGCTTGCCATCAGCACCCGAAAACTCACTGCGTACAAACGTGTAGGATAGTACCCCGTAAGTACGGCCATTGAATTTTTTCTGTAAGAAAAATTCCGCTCCGTAAGTAACACCGTCTCCAGAACTTACAACTCGTTCATTTCCAATTGAACCAAAATCTCCCCCCTGATTCGCTAATGAAATCCCATCTCTTACCGCGACCGGGTAGCGGCTGTAGTTTTTATAAAAACCCTCTAGGGTAACGCGCCAGGTTTTAGAAGGTAGATATTCCCAACCAGCAGTGTAATGCGTAGACCTAATGTATCGGTTAGCACGGTTTACAAACTCACCATTCTCATCTCGGAAGCCTAAAACGGTATAAATTGGAAGCTTGTAATAATCTCCTGCAGAGGCATTAAAGCGCAAATTGGGCATAAAAGCATAAGATATGGATACCCGTGGCGAGAGTGATTCCAATGGGTTATTGCCATCGTCCGTAAAACTATTCATATCAGTACGTACACCCAATGCCACACCAAGTCGCTCGTCTAGAAAGGCCTTGCTGGTCTGAATAAATGCACCATATCGGAAAAAATCTATTTGACTGTTGTAGCGGATCGCGATTTGGGGCTGAATTATGTTGTTGTTTTCATCTCGGATTTCTTTTCGAATCCGGTTGAACAGGTTCGTGTTTGCCTTTACATACTGAACAACACCGCCATAGCTAAGCTTCCACCCGTTGTAATATTTGTTCATGTCAAATCGCAGCTTGTTCTCAATTTCTTGCGATTGAAGCCCTAGAATACGAAGTTCCTCTACGCCCTCTTGTTTGTTTTCAAATCGATCTATATTGTTATCAAACATACTGCGACTCAAAGCCACTTGCCAAAAACCATTTTTTACCAAACGCTTGAGAGACACGCCGTTCGTGTAGTTCCATTGGTTTATATTAGGGTTTGAATTTAACACATACTCCTTCTCCAAACTGGTATTTCTTGGAGTTCCAAAACGAAATTCATCAATAGCGCCTACTCCAATAAAATTCAACGTGGTTTTGGCATCGATTTTGTGTGTAAGCTTCAACTGAAAATCCCAATAATTAGGTCTTATAGGCAGATCGAGCGCGCTAAACAAAAGCTGAAGGTATGACCGCCTTGCAGAAGCCAACAGTGTTGTGTTTTTTCCGAGAGGCCCTTCTCCGGTTAAAGCTAACTCCGTACCCGACAACCTTACGTTTCCTTGCAAGCGCTCAGGATTCCCGTTGCGCTGTTTGAATTCAAAAACAGATGCTAGCGCATTGTCAAAACGCGCATCAAAAGCAGAAGATGTAAGCCGAACATCTTCCAAAAAACTCACATTAAGAATACCAGTGGGCCCTCCGGCACTCCCTTGCGTGGCAAAATGATTGATGACCGGTATTTCTATGCCGTCTAAGTAATATACGTTTTCATTGGGCGCCCCTCCTCTGATGATAATATCATTGCGATAGCCTCCGACAGAGCCACTGGTAGATCCAACCCCTGGTAATACTTGAATGACCCTTGACACATCAAAATTTCCTCCGGGATTGCTCTTTATCTCGTCGGTCGTTAGGCTTTGTATAGATAGCGGTGTAATGATGTCAGCCACATTTGTCGCACTTCTTTTTGTAGAAGTAACATTTACTTCCTTTAGCGTGCTAATATCTTCTTCCATATCTATGGTTAGCAGCACGGCGTTGCCTGAAGTAAACACTTGATTAAAGCGAGTCACCGTCTTGTAACCCAAATAGCTAAACACTATATTATGATTGCCGACCGGAATTCCCTCCAGCCTGGCCTTTCCATCAACGTCAGATGTAGTGCCTAAATTGAGCGTTGGTAGCTCTACCGTTGCACCAATAAGGGGTTCCTGTGTGTTTTTGTCCTTGATGTTAACAATTAGCACACTCGTGTTTTGAGCTAATACAAAGCTGGTGGTGATTAATAGAAAAGCCGAGAATAAAACGTGTTTCATAAGTCAAGGGATATAAATCTAATAGAAACAGAAACAAATGAATAGTGTTTCATCAATTGAGTAGAAATTCTCCTTGTATTGTATCAAACCTACTATGAGCTATAATCGTTTGTGTTTTTTCGTGTTACCAGATTAAGCGGATGGTCAAGCACACAAGAGATCGTGCCGTTTTATATTGGATGGAAGTACGCGAATACAACATGCATTATTGCTGAGCTATAATAACCTCTGTTTTTCCTTAAATATATCAACTCATTATTTTGTTAAACCGGGTGTATCTTTGCGCTGAGGCAAGTAATACCGTAGCTTTTTTTTAACCGCTGCTTTCCCATTTAACCATTATTCCAGGTAAGGCGATCTGCCATGAGCATAAATAAAAAAACTAGCCACCAATTAGTGTATACTATCCTAACCCTAGGGTTTTGGGTTGCTTTTACAGGTTTTTTTGTCTTGTTTTTTGATTTGGGATTTCCTCATTCGTCGACCTCTGGTTCTATATTTAAATATTTTTACCTGATTTCCATTGTCGCCGGATTTATTGCTACCGTTGTACGCTATGGCCTGGACAAAAGCCTGTTTTGGAGGAATGCTTTTTTATTTGATCTTATTTATGGGCTATTGATGTTGTGGCTGTTGATGCTCCACGGATTTTCATGGTTTGACCAAATAACCTTTTTAAAAGAGCCCTACTGGTTAAAGGTTGCAGTTGTGGTGGGGTTTGGCAGAGAGTTTTTTAGTCGCGAGCTTTCTGTTAAAAGGACTTTTTTACAACCCGCTCAATTATTTATCGTAAGTTTTTTAGTTATTATTATACTGGGAGCCTTTCTCCTGATGCTACCAAATGCTACTAAATCGGGAATGTCTTTTTTAGATGCCTTATTTACCTCTACAAGTGCTGTTTGCGTTACAGGCCTCGCTGTTGTAGACACCGGGACATACTTTACTAGATTTGGGCAGTATGTTATTATGGCATTAATTCAAATTGGAGGCTTGGGCATTTTGACTTTTGCCAGCTACTTCAGTTATTTTTTTAGAGGAGGGTCAACATACGAAACGCAATTAGTATTGAGCGATGTGACTAGCTCCAGGAAACTTGGTGAGGTTTTTTCCACATTGAAGTATATTTTGTTTATAACTTTTGGAATTGAGCTGGTGGCAGCAGTCTTAATATATGTGAGCCTTGACCCAAGCAGCATTGAAGCACCGTCAGAAAGAATGTTCTTTGCTGCTTTTCACGCTATATCAGCATTTTGTAATGCGGGTTTTTCTACGCTTACCAATTCTTTGTATGAGACTGGGTTTAGGTTTAACTATTTTTTGCACGTAGTTATAATATTGACCTTTGTATTTGGGGGATTAGGGTTTCCGATAGTAGTTAATGTCCTTACCTACCTTAGGTATAAAACAACTAGGCTGTTTTCTTTAACGCGCAAAAAGCTCTCGTTTAAACCTTGGGTACTTAATTTAAACAGCCGAATTACACTCATAACCACTTTAAGCATTACTGCTGTCTCTTTTGTGCTTTTCTATATCATTGAATACAATAACACCTTAGCAGAACACACCGGTTTTGGTAAATTAATTGCCGCATTATTTGGAGCAACAACACCCAGGACCGCTGGTTTCAATTCTATAGATTCTAGCGCTATGACTACACCTGCTTTAATTCTCGTTATTATACTTATGTGGATTGGTGCTTCTCCTCAGTCGACCGGAGGAGGTATAAAAACGAGTACATTCGCAATTGCCCTATTAAATATATTAAGTTTGGCGAAAGGTAAATCTAGAATCGAGGTTTATCGCCGGGAAATTGCCGATATTTCTGTGAAGAGGGCTTTTGCAATTATGATGTTGTCCTTTGTTGTAATTGGTTCCGGAACATTATTGATATCGTTTTTCGACGCTCAGTTTGATTTGATGTCAATCGCTTTTGAAAGCTTTTCTGCATACAGTACGGTTGGATTAAGTCTGGGTATTACCAGCAAACTCAGTTACGGCAGCAAACTCGTTCTCGTTTTTATAATGTTTATAGGCAGGGTAAGTATGTTGACCCTGGTCATTGCTGTATTTAAGAAAGTAAAATATAAAAACTATCGATATCCAAACGAAGAAATCACTATAAACTAGAAGGCATGAAATATATAATCGTCGGACTGGGAAATTTTGGTGCATCTCTGGCACAAAAACTGACAGAGCAAGGACATGAGGTAATCGGTGTAGATTCCAGCATGGCCAAAGTTGAAGCGCATAAAGAAAAAATCTCGCATACCATTTGTCTTGACTCAACGGATGAGTTTACTGTCAGCGGCCTTCCATTGAAAGACACGGATGTAGTTTTAGTTGCCATCGGTGAAGACCAGGGTGCTAACATTATGACAACGGCACTATTCAAAAATCTGGAAGTGAAGCGATTAATTAGTCGGGCTATAAACCCTCTTCATGAAAGGGTACTACAGGCACTGGGCGTTGATGAAATCGTGCACCCAGAAGAGGAAACGGCAGAAAGGTGGGCCAAAAAGCTTTGTCTAAATAAGGTAGTTGATTCGTTTGAGTTGAATGAAAACTATAGCATCATCGAGGCTAGTGTTCCCGATAATTTTATTGGAAAAACCATTAGTGAAATTGGTTTGCGTGTTCAATATGACATTTTAGTGCTCACTGTTATTAAAAACAAGGAAATAAAGAGCGCTTTGGGGAAAACAAAGACTATAAAACAAATTAACGGCGTTGCTTCCGCAGATTTATTGCTGGAGCAAGGTGATTTGCTCGTATTGTTTGGCGCTAATAAAAACCTCCAGTCTTTCCTAAAACTTGTCTAAAGTTAGTTACGCAAAGCTGCCTCGCAAAGAACCGCAAAGGATTAACTTACTAAGATAATTATGTGTTGTTCTTTTTCTGCGTTTTATGAATTGAAAGACACAGTGGGCAAGTCAGAAAAAATAAAACACTCAAAATCGTAAACGATTTGTACTCTTTTCTCCCAAAGAACGCAAAGCTGCCTCGCAAAGAACCGCAAAGGATTAGCTTACTATGATAATTATATGTTGTTCTTTTTCTGCGCTTTATGAATTGAAAGACTCAGTGGGCAGGTCAGAAAAAAAATACACTTAATCGTCAATGACTTGTAAGCCGTTCTCGCAAAGGACGCCTAAATTTCCATTAGTAACTTCTTTTAGTCTTAGTCTGGAAATGCGGTTCATTCACATGCTATAAACACGGTTCGACTTGATTTAATCCTTCTTTACCCATTTGTGATAAGACACTTTTTTATTGGACATGACACGAACCATATAAGTGCCGGCTGGTATTGCCGGAGGCTGAATGAAATCACCCGATTGAACACCTGCTTTTTTCCAAATTTCACGACCATGAACATCGCTCAACCCTAAGACAGCTTTGTCTCCTTCAAATTCAAGTGTGAAGCCCTCTCGAGACGGGTTTGGATATATCCTTGCATCTAAAGCTGATTCTTCTTGCTTTACAGACGTACTAGGTTCCCAAACAAACTCGATAATAGAGCCATTTGTCGGAATTTCCCTAAGGCGATTGGCCGGATAGTTGTTGCCATTGAAATTAAGCACCTGGGCTACATTTACATTGTTACGTGACCCTGTAAAAAACCAAGCTGTTTCCGATGCGTTAGGCTTCACTTTCAAGCCCGCTTCAGATACCTCATTGGTATTGATGACAATATCCCATAGCGCAGACTGATAGTCCGATTCCCCGTACCAATAACGAACATTTCCCGTTGCGTGCTCTATACGCACCTGAAAGGTAAAAGTTGAATTTACACTTCCGTACCACCCAAACTCTACTCTAGATGCTACATTTCTAAATTCTATGGTTGTGAATCCGTTTTTAGTTTCATACAATATGTCTGATGTTTCTAATAGTGACTCGTCCACCCTTTTGTCAATGTATTCTGCCCTGAAAGGCATCAAGATATAGCTTTGCGTTTTAGCTAAATTGGTTAGGGTAATCTGTCCGTCAGAACAAATTTTCATCTGCCTCAGCTCAAGACTATATGCATTAAAAAATACCGGAGAAGATAATACTACATCATAACATACATCGTCCCAAAACTGACCCGATCCTGCAGGGGTGGTAAGTACTGTAGCATTAATCAGCGGCTCAAAGTCTCCTTGAGCATAACGCATCTCCGGTTGTGACTGTGCCAACGCGACACATGAAAAAAGCATGGTTGAAAAAAGGTATAACATGTGTTTCATAAGCTGAATTTTAAGACCTTTCGTATTAAAACAATATTTAATACAAAGGTAAGACTTAAAGACGTCACTCCAAATACTTTGCTTCTTTTTTTTATTCAAAGTAACTTTAGGCAGTAAGATCGGTAACTTTGTGCTCTTATATTTTGACAAAAAACCTTTTGTGTTCATGGATTTGTTTTTCAGAGAGTACGGTCAGGGTCACCCACTTATCATACTACACGGCTTATTGGGAAACGCAGATAATTGGGCCACTTTAGGTAGAAAGTTTGGAGAAAATTACTCCACATTTACTCCCGACTTGCGAAATCATGGCCAATCTCCACACGTTGCAGAAATGGATTACCCATCCATGGCGGCAGATATCCACTACTTTATGGAAAACCAATGGATACATCAGGCTTATGTTATGGGCCACTCTATGGGTGGAAAAGTAGCCATGCAACTTGCTATTGAATATCCGGATCAAGTTGAAAAACTTGTCGTTGTAGATATGGCTACAAAAAGCTATCCTGGTGGGCATGAAACCATATTTGAGGCTATGGAAGCTCTACCATTAGACAAAATTACCAGCCGTAAAGAAGCAGAGGATTTTTTAACCTTGCGCATCAATCAACCCGATGTACTTCAATTTATACTTAAGAACCTCGTCTATGACAAAGTCTTGGGGGGCTATAAGTGGCGCATGAATTTACCCATCATTCAATCTTCATATCCTTCTATTATTGGCCGCCTCCCTGCTACCGGCGTTTTTGACAAACCTGCACTTTTTATTTACGGTGAACGTTCTCAATATCTTCTTCCTGAAGACAAGCCAATTATTCTCAGTCAATTTCCTCAAGCGCATTTTGTAGAAATTAAAGAAGCCGGACATTGGGTACACGCAGAAAAACCGGAAGAATTATTCCATGCTGTCATAAACTTTTTAGGTAAGTAATCGCGTTATGTTATCGTTATAATCATCTTTGTTCTTATGTCAAATCTATTCTCCTCTGTTTTTAGTCTCTTTAAAAAACCATTTGTTTGGATTTTAGTGGTGTCTGTGTCCCTTATTTCATTTGCCGCAGTTCAGCAAAACGGAGGTCGGCTTTTCGAAATTTCCAAGAATATAGAATTGTTCATGAATGTTTTTAAAGAGGTTAATGCAAACTATGTAGATGAAATTGACCCGGGTAAACTAATGAAAACTGGCATTGATGCCATGCTTCAAACGTTAGACCCGTATACTAATTATATTGCCGAATCTCAAGTAGAACGTTACCGTTTTCAGCAAGACGGCCAATATTTTGGTATTGGAACCTCTATTGATTTGGTTGATGGAGATTTTACCATCATCGAACCATACAAAGACAGCCCTGCCTTCAGAGCGGGTTTAAAAGCGGGTGATCGTATTTTGGAAATAGATGGAAAACCCGTAAAAGGCCTTTCAAAAGAATCTTTCGGAACCTTTATGCAAGGTGCACCCAACACTCCGGTAAACCTTACTGTTCAGCGCCTGAGCGATGGATCTAAAGAGTCTGTAGAGGTTACAAGAAGCGAAATTGAAATTCCCAATGTTCCTTATTCTGACTTTGTAGCTGAAGGCGTAGGGTATATTAATCTGACTACGTTTACACAAAACGCCTCGTCCAATATTGGCAAGGCCCTTCGTGAGCTTAAAGAAAAAAACCCTCAAATGAAAGGTCTTGTTCTAGATTTACGTGACAATGGAGGGGGTCTTTTGGCAGAAGCCGTGAGTATTTCAAACCTTTTTCTACCCCAGGGTGAAGACGTTGTTTTTACAAGAGGCAAGGTACGGGAGGCGGATCAAGTCTACAAAACCCGACAAGCGCCGATGGACCTAAACCTTCCTCTGGTAGTTCTCATCAACGGAAAGTCTGCGTCCGCCTCCGAAATAGTTAGTGGTGTTATGCAGGATTATGACAGGGGGGTGCTCATCGGGCAACGGTCTTACGGTAAAGGTTTGGTTCAAAACACCCGTGAAGTAGGCTACAACTCTCGCGTTAAGGTGACTATTTCAAAATATTATATACCGAGCGGCCGTTGTATTCAAAGTGTGCAATACAAGGATGGAGAACCCGTTCAAATACCCGACAGCCTTCGCGCAGTATTTAAAACTAAAGGCGGCAGAAAGGTTTTGGATGGTGGAGGAGTTGCCCCTGATGTACCTGTCTCTTCCCTTGAAAAATCTGCTTTTACTCGCTTCCTTCTCGAAAAATATTACGTGTTTCAGTTTGTAAACCTTTATTTGAAAGGAAAAGACCTGGATTTAGACCCTGCCAACTATAAATTTATAGATTACGAAGATTTCGTACAGTTTGTAAACAAAAAAAATCCCGTATTTGAATCAGAATCAAGCCGACAATTAGTGCGTTTGAAGGAGGCGCTTGAAAAAGATAAAATGTTTGGAGCACTTGAATCAGACATTAAAGGATTGGAGAAAAAGTTAAGTGGAAGCCTGAAAAGCGAATTGGAAAAAAACAAACAAGAGCTTGTCCGTGAAATTGAACGGGAAATCATCACCAGAATTCACTATCAAAAAGGCAAAATTCAATACAATTTAAAAGAAGACCCAGAAGTAAAAGCAGCCGTACAGTTATTTAATCAGCCAGACAAATACCAAAAACTCTTACAAAAATAAATGCTCTCTATCTGGTGTTTTTCATCTTCTGCCGCTGATGTTGAAAACCTCTAGATCCTGAGTACCCTTTAATGGAAAAGTGCCGCGACTTTCCTTTATAAACTTGTCGCTCAACATTGCTGCTGTTTTATAAGAGGCCATCAATGTCATTTCTTCTGCCACTCCCTCTATTCTGGATGCAATATTGACATCGTCGCCGAAGATATCATAAATAAACCGAGTCTTGCCAACTATTCCTGCTACCACTCGACCCGAATTAATTCCCATACGGCAAGTCCAGGCTTGTTTAGCCCCACGGTTTCTGTCACTAAGGAAAGAGATAAAGTCTAAACCGGCATGTACCAGGCGATCAGCGTGTGATGACTCATCTTCCAAAAGTCCACATGTCGCTAAATAAGCATCTCCTATTGTTTTGATCCTGGTACAACCATGCTCCTCACATATCTCATCAAAACGCCCGTATAGCTCGTTAAGCTCAGCAATCAAAAACTCCGGATCCAACCTGGAAGTTATTTTTGTAAAGCCCACAAAATCACTGAACAAAATGCTAACATTTTCATACACCATAGGTCTATGCCGGCCTTCATGCATCAAATCGTGGATCACATTATTGGGCAAAAGCACTTTCAAAAGCTCCTCCGATTTTCTACGCTCATTCTGAAGTTCAATGTGTGTTTTAATTCTGGCCTTTACTATATCCGGATTGATCGGTTTGTTAATAAAATCTGCCCCTCCTTTTTGAAAACCCATAGTTTCATCTGCCACTTCGTGCAAGGAAGTCAGAAAAATAACGGTTATCTTTTGAGTAAGAGGATTGGACTTTATTCGCTCACAAACCTCAAATCCATTCATTTCCGGCATTACAATATCCAACAATACCAGATCTGGCCTGGGCTCTTTATTGACTATTTCTAATGCCTTCGGCCCACTCTTGGCCACTTTTACATGATAATCATCCTTTAAAATAGAGTGTATTACCTGCAGGTTTTCTGCAGAATCATCTACTACTAGTATGGTAGCTTTTGATTGTTCTGTTGAAAAATATTGACTCATCTATATTCTATTCGTTAGTAGGGTTAAGCCTGGTTTCCGCTGCTCATAGTCTCCTCGAGCAAGCGCATTGCCTCTTCAAATTCAAAATCATTCAAAAGATTGACTAATTCTTGAATGTTCTCTTTTTCCTTATTTCCTAATTCAAACTCATTGAGTATCCTTTCACCTAATTCAATAGCAACAGCATCGCTTTGCTCTATGGCGTCTTTCATCTCCAATAATAATTGATTTTTGCCCGCATCGTCTTGCCTTTTTTGAGAGGAATCTTCTGCTATCTGTAAATTGAAAAAGTCTAATATTATTCCGATTGTTTTTTCCGCCTCATCGGCCAACTTAGATATTCTCGATTGTTGCTCTTCTGAAATCAAGCTGTTTTCCTGTTCTTTTTGTTGTTTAAATTCCGTTGAAAGAAGCAAGGATTCGCGATGAACTACCTCCATGCCAATATTTCCGGAAACACCTGCTAATGTATGCAGCAAGCTAGACAGTCCTGCAATATCGTTTTGTGCAATCAAATGAAGTAACGAAGAGCGAATGTTTTGGTAATTATTGGTAAAGGTGCGCAATATTTTAATGTAAGTTTCTGTCTTTCCCGCCACCCGCTGAAGCCCTTTGGCAGTATCAATACCCTCTATTTGTATTTCGGTGGCAGCGACTTCGGCAACTTCATTAGGAGCAGACTTCAACATGGCCTCCAAAATTGCCTCTCCTTTAGTATATTGAATAAGTGCCTTGTATAATACAAAGGGGTCTATTGGCTTGGTTATGTGATCATTCATGCCCGCTGCAATACTCTTTTCGTACTCGCCAACCATAGCATGTGCCGTCATGGCCAATATGGGTAATCGCTCAAATTGAGGCATTTGCCTTATTTTCATAGTGGCGGTTAAACCGTCCATTACTGGCATTTGAATATCCATCAGCACAACATCATAATCATTTTCTTTTACCTTGTCTATACCTTGCTGGCCATCACGTGCTGTATCTATTCGCATGCCAACATCAGCAAGCAATTCTATAGCCAGCTCCAGATTCATATCATTGTCCTCTACCAAAAGTACCCTTACTTCACTTAATTGCTCTCTAATCAGTTCAATCGGCAAAGATTGCGCCTTATGAAAAACCTCCTGTTTAATTTCCAGGTGCAACAAATTATTGATAGCGTCAAATAATGCTGACGTGTTGACCGGTTTTACTAAAAAGTCATCTATAAGTTCTTGAGACTTGGCCTCTTTAATTTTATCAACCCCAAATGCCGTAACCATTATGACCGTAGGAACACTGGTGTCTTGTTCGGCTTTCAATTCTTTTATAAATTGTATACCATCAATACCCGGCATTTTCCAGTCTACCACTATAAGGGATAGTTTTTTATTGTCTTCTTCAAGTTGATGATACAAGTTCATTGCTTCCATAGCATTCTCTGCCACATAAACTTCAAAACCAAATGTGATCAACATGTCTTTCAATACCAGACGTGCACTTTCTGAATCATCTACCAGCAACGCTCGCAAACCCGCAAGAGAATCTAATTTCGTTGGACGGCTGTCTTTGGTGTTCGGACAGTCAAAGGGCAATTGAAAGGCGAAAGTTGTGCCAACCCCTTCTTGTGATTGCACAGTCAGTGCACCTCCCATCATTTGGACCAAATGCTTTGAAATCGCCAAGCCTAACCCGGTACCCCCATATTTTCGGGTAGTAGACAAGTCTGCTTGTTGAAAAGCACTAAATAGCGTTTTTAACTGGTCTTCATTCATTCCAATCCCGCTATCCTGAACTTTAAACTCCAGCCAGTGCCTATCCTGATCTCTGGTGGTTCGTCGTATACTCAAAATTACCTCTCCTTTATCTGTAAACTTCACAGCATTGTCTAGCAGGTTAAGCAATATTTGTCGAAGGCGAACACTGTCCCCCAGTAAAACAGCTGGAATTTGCGAGTCAACATCTGCAATTAACTCTACATCATTTTTGGTAGCCAGTTTGATATTTACGGTATCCGTAAGTTCATGTATAAGCTCTTCCAGAAAAATGTTTGTTTTTTCAAGAGACATTTTTCCTGCCTCTATTTTAGAAAAGTCTAATATGTCGTTAATTATTCTCAAAAGGTTTTTGGCCGCGGTTTCCACTTTTTGCACATAACCCATTTGATTAGTCTCCAGAGGTGTCTTTTTCAGCAAATAGTTCATGCCAATTATAGCGTTCATTGGCGTGCGAATTTCATGAGACATATTGGCTAAAAACTCACTTTTGGCCTGATTCGCCTTGTCCGCTATTTCCCTAAGGGCCACCATATCATCATATCGCTTGTTTAGCTCCGTGTTCTTTTCTTTAACCTTATCCAATTGTTTGCCGCCAAAGGAAGCGAACACACCCAAAAAAAAGGGGGCAGTATCAATGATCCACAACAGCTCTGATTCTCGCTGACAGAGCAAGAGCAGCTCCCATGTTACTTGTTGATATTCCACCAAGCTTTCAAGCAATGTGCCAATGATAGGAAACATAAACCCAAACAATGCCCCATACAGCATGTAATTGGCCTGTTCCGTTTTAAAAAGCCCTTTTTTTCCTGATTGATGCATTGGTTTCATAACACTACATTCTTTGCAAAGACTTAAAGGTATTAAAAATCTATTCATTTGGCCATCAAGGAAAGCAATATTGTTTTTAGTGAATATATCAATATAAAGTTTACCGGCTCTTCTGTTTTTTTACACCCGTTTTGTGGCGCTTCTCCGTGCTCTGTAAAATCCATCTAGTTTTAAGCCTTATCGCTTTCGACTTGTTTGGTCACGGCTTTTGCATTTGAAAAATGTATTTTGATAGCCACTATTGGCAAAATCCCGCTAAAACAATGAATGTTAACTTCATGATCCACGGGTTGCCCCTGGGTTTATTTACATTTAACACTTCGTGCGATAAAGGGCTAAGGGTTTACAAACAGGTTACAATCCGGTTACAATCCCATTCCGTTGCCGCTAATTCCATATACCTTTTTCTGGTTTTTGTGCTATGCCTTCCATTCAATGCAGGGCCGCCCCAATTACTGTGGCAGCCCTGAATATTACGCGGTTTTAAGGTGTTCTATCTTGCTGTTATGCAACAGATTCCGGCCTGCGGCCAGCTTGCATTAATAATAGATCATGCAGGACTATTTCTGTAACATACTTTACCGTGCCGTCTTTATCCGTGTAGCTGCGGTGTACCAATTTGCCTTCCACACTCACCTCTTTTCCCTTCTCTACAAATCGCTCTATGATCGCGGCCTCCCGACCCCACGCTACCACTTGATGCCACTGTGTTTCTGTAACCCACTCACCCTGACCATTCTTGTATCGCTCATTTGTGGCCATCACCATACTGGCTTTCTTCTTGCCGTTTTCATACGTGGTTATACGAGGATCTATCCCCACATTGCCTACCAGTCTCACTGAATTTCTCATGTTTTTCATAATAATTGCGTTTTTAATAATAAATAAATGTTTTTGTGTCGTTATCGTCATTTGCTGGCCAGTTCCAATGACAATGCAAAGATGCGGGCCCTTAAATCCAACTTCCGGTAATTAAACATTTATCTCTCGTTTATAGTCGTTTGTACCCGCTTGCAAACGCTTATTGTGTCACAACCTGTTGATATACAGCGCATATATACTTCCTGCTCACCGTGTCCCTCTCTTTATATTTTTTAATACTTTTTAAAACGGCCGCACGATCATGCTTTTTTGGGGCTTGCCGTAGCAGCGGGGCTTTCCATTGGGCAACCATGGCCACCTTATGCTATTTTTTCACTATCTGACTGCGGGATTTTGCTATCTTTGGCTTATTAAATTTTCTTCGGATCAATGGAGCAGTGTTAAAGAAGTTTTGAAAAAGAGCGGTAAATCACAAACCGAGTTTGTTGCGCTGATAGAAAAAAGCTACAACAGGATCAACGCGTATGCTTGAAGCGTGAGGCAACCCTGAATAAAATGTTTGTACCTAATTGCACAAATTCTAGGCGTCTATGCCAAATATTTTCTGAAAGAATAACCATGAGCAAAGAGAATCAAATAGAAGAATATCTAATCGAGCAACTGAAAGGGCTGAAATACACACATCGCCCTGACATAGTTGATAGAAAAACGCTTGAACAAAACTTCAAAACAAAATTTGAAACACTCAACCGTGTTCGTTTGTCTGACAACGAATTTTTAAGATTGAGAGAAGAAATCATACAACCTGATGTGTTCAAAGCATCAAAATTGTTGCGTGAAAGACAATACTTTCAGCGTGAAGACGGAACGCCTTTGCATTACACTTTGGTAAACAACAAAGACTGGTGCAAAAATGATTTTGAAGTTATCAGTCAATTGCGTATCAATACAGAAAACAGTCATCAACGTTATGACGTGATTCTCTTGATCAACGGCTTACCTGTGGTGCAAATAGAGTTAAAAAACCTCGATATTGCACCAAGAAAAGCAATGCAGCAAATTGTAGATTATAAAAATGAAGCTGGAAACGGTTACGGTAATTCATTGCTTTGCTATATGCAGTTGTTTGTTGTAAGCAACAAGACAAATACCTATTATTTTGCCAACAACAAGAACCAACATTTCTCTTTTAATGCAGACGAGCAATTCTTACCAATTTATCAACTAGCAGACGAGAGCAATAAGAAAATAACTCACCTTGAAACCTTTACCGAAAAATTCCTGCCCAAATGCACTTTGGGCAGTATGATTAGCAAGTATATGGTACTCGTGGAGAGTGAACAGAAGTTGCTCATTATGCGGCCGTATCAGATTTATGCTGTAAATGCGATAATTGATTGCATCCAACAAAACCGTGGCAACGGCTATATCTGGCATACTACAGGAAGCGGTAAAACGCTGACTTCTTTCAAAGCTGCTACCCTTCTTAAAGACAATGCCGACATTGAAAAATGTTTGTTCGTGGTAGACCGCAAAGACCTTGATCGCCAAACGCGTGAAGAGTTCAATAAATTCCAAGAAGGAAG
Organism: uncultured Saprospiraceae bacterium; assembly: GCA_964449535.1. Taxonomy (GTDB): domain Bacteria; phylum Bacteroidota; class Bacteroidia; order Chitinophagales; family Saprospiraceae; genus SLDF01. The sequence goes on along the minus strand of CAYUZA010000002.1, from coordinate 73,184 downwards.
CGTAGAAGAAAACACCAATACCGAAACATTAGTAAGGCGTTTACTTTCGGCCGACTATGCCGACAAGGTGATTGTCACCACGATTCAGAAATTGGGTTTGGCTTTAGATGGCTCGCAAAGACGCGATGCGTCGCGCCTCAACTACAAGGAAAGACTAGAACCGCTTCGAAGCAAACGGATGGTTTTTATTTTCGATGAGTGCCATCGTTCGCAATTTGGAGAAAATCACAAAGCCATTAAGGAGTTTTTCCCGAATGCTCAACTTTTTGGTTTTACCGGAACACCTATTTTTGATGAAAACTCATCATACAACATCAGAGAGGGTGAGTTTGCTTCTTACAAAACCACACAAGATATTTTTGAAAAGCAATTACACGCCTACACTATCACCCACGCCATTGAAGATAAAAATGTATTGCGTTTTCACATAGACTACTTTAAAGGAAAAGGTGAAATTCAAGCTAAGCCAGGCGAAGCCATTGCCCAACAGGCAGTAGTAGAAGCTATTTTGGACAAACACGATGCCGCTACCAATTCTAGACGATTCAATGCCGTGTTGGCCACAGCTTCTATCAACAGCGCCATTGAATATTACAATCTTTTTAAGGAAATACAGTCGCAACGCGTTGCGTCTAGTCCCGACTATGTGCCTTTGAATATCGCCTGCGTATTCTCCCCACCAGCCGAAGGCAACACCGACATTCAGCAGATTCAGGAAGATTTATCCCAAGAGAAAGAGGACAACAAACAAAATCCAGATGAAAAGAAAGCTGCTCTGAAAACCATTATAGCTGATTACAACAAGCGTTATGGCACCAGTTTTGATATTAACTTTTTTGACCTGTTTTACCAGGATGTACAAACGCGCATCAAAAATCAGAAATACAGCAACAAAGACTATCCGCACAAAAATAAGATTGACATCACTATAGTAGTAGACATGCTGCTCACCGGGTTCGACAGCAAGTATCTGAACACCTTGTACGTGGACAAAAACCTGAAATACCACGGATTGATTCAGGCGTTTTCGCGAACCAACCGTGTGCTAAATGATACCAAACCCCATGGAAACATCCTTGATTTTCGCTCGCAACAAGATGCGGTTAACAACGCCATTGCCTTGTTTTCTGGTATAGATGAAAATAAATCAAGAGAAATTTGGTTGGTTGACCCCGCACCCGTGGTTATTGAAAAATTCAAGGATGCGGTCGAACGCCTGAATCTCTTTATGCAAGAACAAGGCTTGGTTTGCGAACCACAAGAAGTTTATAATGTAAGAGGCAACGCTGCTAAAATTGCTTTCGTTCAGAATTTTAAAGAAGTACAGCGCCAGTTGCTTGCATTAGAACAATTTACAGATTTAGAGCCGGAGCAAAAAGAACTTATTAATCAAATCTTACCTAAAGATACCTTTTTAGAATTCCGAAGCTCTTATTTAGAAACGGCCAAGCAATTTCGGAAAATACAACAAAAAGGCGGAGAGGATACACCGCCCGAAATTCAGCAACTGGATTTTGAATTTGTGTTGTTTGCTTCTGCGGTGATTGATTATGACTACATTATGAACCTGATTGCCGACAGCACTCAAAGAACACCCGGCAAGCAGAAAATGAGCAAAGAACAGGTAAAAAGTATCTTGCGCTCCAATTCCAATTTGATGGACGAGGAAGAAGCCCTATCCGAATACATCGATAGGCTGGATTGGAACAAAGGGCAAACAGAAGCAGAATTACGAAAAGGCTACGAAAAGTTTAAAGACGACAAATACCATGCAGAACTGGCTGCCATTGCCCACCAACACGGCCTACAAATGGCAGATTTGAAAAGCTTTGTAGAAAACATATTGAGCCGGATGGTTTTTGACGGTGAAAAGCTCACCGATCTACTAGAGCCATTGGAATTGAGCTGGAAAGAGCGCAGGGTGAAAGAATTGGCATTGATGGCAGACCTGGTGCCGCAGTTAAAAAAGCTAGCTCAAGGCAGAGAAATAAGCGGTTTGGCTGCTTATGATAATAAATAAATCGAAATGAGTAATAAACCTCAAATAAATATCAACGATTCGGATTACAGAAAAATACTGCTACAGGCGGTAGCTCAAATCCAAACTGCCCGAACGCTAATTGCAAAACAGGTAAACAGTACCACAAATTCCGTGTATTGGAATTTGGGAAAACTACTCTTCGAAAAACAGTTAGAAGAAGGCTATGGCAGTGGTGTTGTTAAACAATTGTCCATTGACCTCAAAATCGAATTTCCTGATATGGGCTTATCACCTCGCAACTTGTGGGATATGAAACGTTTTTATGAGCGTTACTATTTGACTGACCCAAAACTGCGACAGCTTGTCGCAGTTTTGCCGTGGGGACACAATTTACTGTTAATCAACAAAATTCAGTCACTTGAAGCTGTTGCATATTATGCCAATGAAGCCGTAACCAAAGGTTGGAGCAGAGATTTATTACTCAATGCCATCAAAATGGATATTTACAGCCATGCTGAAAACCAACTGAAAAGCAACAATTTCAGCAATACATTGCCTGAAGTAAGTGCCGAATATGCCAACGAAGTATTTAAAAGCTCTTACAACCTCGGTTTTCTAGGCATTACGGAACCTGTAAAAGAATTAGAGTTAGAAAACAGGTTGATAGCCAAAATCAGGGCTTTTGTATTGGAGTTAGGCAGAGGATTTTCATTTATAGGCAACCAATACCGCTTGGAGTACAACAACAAAGAATATTTTGTGGATATGCTTTTCTTCCACAGAGGATTACAGTCTTTGGTGGCTATTGAATTAAAGATTGGCAGTTTTAAAGCCGAATATGTAGGCAAAATGAACCTCTATCTTTCCCTGTTGGATAAATTGGAAAAAGGAGAAAACGAAAACCCTTCTATTGGTATTATTCTCTGTGCCGATAAAGACCATTTGGATGTGGAAATAGCACTGCAAGACATTAACAAACCAATAGGCGTAGCCGAATACCAATTGTTATTGCCAAAAGACGAACTGCAAACCTTAGTATTGAACGAAATAAACGCAACAGAGAGAAAAGATGAGTAAGACAAATAAACTAATACCTAAATGGCGTTTTCCTGAGTTTGAGAATGAGGGGGAGTGGGTGGAGAAGAAGTTGGGGGAAATTGGTGAACCATTAATGTGTAAACGGATATTCAAAGAACAAACAACTACAAATCCAAATAATAGAATTCCTTTTTATAAAATCGGAACATTTGGAAAACAAGCAGATGCTTATATTTCATTTGATTTGTATGAAGAATTCAAAAGCAAATATTCGTTCCCTAAAATGGGTGATATCTTAATTTCCGCATCTGGTACAATTGGCAGACTTGTAGTTTACGATGGCTCACCGGCATATTTTCAGGATTCAAATATTGTATGGCTGGGTAATGATGAAAAGCAGATTCTGAATGAGTTTTTATACCATTGTTATTCAATTATTAAATGGCAAACTTCTGATGGTGGTGTTATCAGTCGTTTATACAATTCCGACTTAAAAAATATTGGTGTCAAATTTCCAATGAATCCGAAAGAACAACAAAAAATCGCCTCTTGCCTCTCCTCCTTAGATGACCTGATAGCCGCAGAGACGCAACGCATTGCGTCTCTGCGAGACCACAAAAAAGGCTTGATGCAAAACCTTTTTCCTTCAGCAGGCGAGAAAGTGCCGAAGGTTCGCTTTAAAGAGTTTGAGAAAGATGGGGAGTGGGTGGAGAAGAAGTTGGGGGAGGTTGCTACATTCTACAAAGGCAAAGGAATTTCAAAATCAGATATTGTTGAAAATGGCATATTACCCTGTATTAGATATGGTGAGTTATATACTCATTACAATGAAACTATTGATGTTGTGAAATCTTACACCCATTTAAATGCTAATGAATTGATGCTAAGCGAAGAGAATGATGTTATTATTCCAGCATCAGGTGAAACCCAAAATGATATTGCAACTGCATCCTGCGTTCTGAGAAGCGGTATTGCTTTGGGAGGTGATTTGAATATTATCCGTTCCGATTTTGATGGTGTCTTTTTAGCCTACTATTTGAATAGCGCGAAAAAATCTGAAATTGCTCAGCTGGCTCAAGGAATTTCGGTTGTGCACCTATATTCAAGTCAATTACAATCCTTGAATATCACCTTTCCTATGAACCCAAAAGAACAACAAAAAATCGCTTCTTGTCTGTCGTCTTTAGATGCCCTTATCACGGCACAGGCGGAGAAGATAGAACAATTGAAGTTGCATAAAAAGGGGTTGATGCAGGGTTTGTTTCCTATGGTTAAAGGATAGAAGATGGAAAAATTCAAAAACAAATACCGCATTGCATCCGCCCGGGCACAACATTGGGATTATCGGTGGGCGGGTGCGTATTTTATTACCATTTGTACCCAAAACCGTGAACATTATTTTGGGGAAATTGTGGGTGGAAAAATGCAATTGTCACAAATTGGACAAATTGTTAATTCAGAATGGTTAAAAACATTTGCATTACGCCCCGATATGAATTTGTCGATGGGTGAATACGTGGTGATGCCTGATCATTTTCATGCCATAATTGGTATTGGTGAAAATAAATATAATTCACAACGAAAATCGGTGGTTGGCGCGGTGGATTGTAGAGACGCAATGCATTGCGTCTCAACGGAAACGGAAACGGAAACGGAAACGGAAACGGGACCAAACCAACCCAAAAACCAATTCGGACCACAATCCAAAAATTTGGCATCAATAATACGCGGTTTTAAAATTGGCGTTACGAAAAATGCCCGTTTGATTTACCCTGATTTTCAATGGCAACCCCGTTTTCACGACCGCATTATCCGCGATGATAAATCATATCAAACCATTTCCGATTACATTATAAATAACCCTGCCAATTGGCGGAATGATAAATTTTTTCAATGACACATAAAGACCAACAACAATTAGGTAAAACCCTTTGGGCCATAGCAGACAACCTACGCGGTGCCATGAATGCTGATGATTTTCGCGATTATATGCTATCCTTTCTCTTCCTTCGGTATTTGAGCCACAATTATGAGGAAGCGGCTAAAAAAGAATTGGGCAGAGATTATCCTGTTTTGGATGAAAATGACGGTCGTACCCCATTGGCCGAATGGTATGTGCTAAATGACCCGGAAGTGCCGGAATATGAAAAACAAATGCGCAGAAAAGTGCATTATGTCATCAAACCCGAACATCTCTGGAGCAACATCAGCGAAATGGCACGCACCCAGAGTCCGGATTTGTTGGTGACCCTGGAAGCAGGTTTTCGCTACATCGAAAACGAATCTTTTGAAAGTGCTTTTCAGGGCTTATTTTCTGAAATCAATTTGAATTCAGAAAAACTGGGAAAGACAGCCGTCGAAAGAAACAAAAAACTTTGCACCATTATTCAGAAAATATCGGAAGGTATAGCAGATTTTTCAGCGGACTCGGACACCCTGGGCGATGCCTATGAATATTTGATTGGACAATTTGCTGCGGGATCAGGTAAAAAAGCCGGTGAGTTTTATACCCCACAACAAATGTCTACCATACTTTCTAAAATTGTTCTTCTGGACAGTCAAGACCCATCAACCGGCTTCAGAAAGAAACTTGAAAAAATCCTGGACATCACATGTGGGTCAGGGTCACTACTACTAAATCTCAGAAGTCGGGTGAAGGAAATTGGTGGATATGTCGGAAAAGTATATGGTCAGGAAAAAAATATCACCACTTATAACCTTGCCCGAATGAATATGCTTCTTCATGGCATGAAAGATACGGAGTTTGAGATTTTCCATGGAGATACACTGCTCAATCAGTGGCAGCTGTTCAATGAGTTAAACCCGGCAAAAAAAATAGAGTTTGATGCGATAGTATGCAATCCGCCTTTCAGCTTGCGGTGGGAGCCTAACGAATCCATGTCAGATGATTTTCGTTTTAAAAATTATGGTTTGGCGCCAAAATCGGCCGCAGACTTTGCCTTTCTTTTGCATGGTTTTCACTTCTTAGCCAAAGATGGAACTATGGCAATCATCCTGCCACACGGAGTTTTGTTCCGTGGTGGGGCAGAAGAGCGGATCAGAACCAAGTTATTAAAGGACAACCATATTGACACAGTTATTGGTTTGCCTTCTAACTTGTTTTACTCGACAGGTATTCCCGTTTGTATTTTGGTGTTGAAAAAATGCAAAAAACACGACGATGTATTATTCATCAATGCAGCAGAACACTACAAGGCCGGCAAAAGACAAAACACCATTGAAGAAGAACACATCAACAAAATCATTGAAACCTACCAATACCGACCCGAAAACGTAGAGAAATATGCTCGCAGGGTATCTATGGACGAAATTGAGAAAAACGGGTACAATCTTAATATTTCCAGGTATGTCAGCACATCAGAAGACGAGGTGCAAATAGATCTACAAGAAGTAAACGAAAAGCTGACAACCATTAATGAAATGATTAAGTTTAATACCGATAAACACAATGAATATTTGAAAGAATTGGGCTTGAACCCGATATAAAGCCGGGCTTGGGCAGGACAATTGTTCAACCTTTCAACAGCCTTCAGCAAAATTATCTTATCCAACGGGTTGGCCGCCAATATTTCTCCTAAAATGAGGCTGGAGCCCTCAGCCGCAATGTTTGTCCGCTTGTCGGGTGGACAAAATCAATCGCTTCTGCATGTAAGTAAAGGCGGTCAGCCATTTGCCCATACAAATCATCGCCTACAATAGGACAACCCAAACCTTGCTGATGCGCTGCATGCACCCTTAACTGGTGTGTTCGCCCGGTTATCGGGTAAAAATACACTCGACTACCAAAGGCATGTTCTCCACATACTTTCCAGCGGGTATGGGCAGACAGTCCGTGCTCATAGCATACCAGTTGCCTTGGTCGATCATCCAGGTCTACACGCAAGGGTAGCTTTATTTCGCCCGATTTTTCGTTTAAAAATCCATTTAACAGCGCAACATACCTTTTTTTCACCTGACGTGAAGCAAATTGCTCCTGCAATTGATGATATGTATCTAGGTTGCGTGCAACCAACAAAACGCCCGAGGTGGACATATCCAACCTGTGAACCATGTATATTTTTTCGGTCGGGTACTTTTCTTGAAGTATGGTATACACCGATGGCAAATTGCTTTTGCCAGGAACAGACAATAATCCAGGGGGCTTGTTAACTGCTATAATGTCTTGATCCTCAAACACCAATGGCATCTCTTTAAGTTCTTCTCTATCCCTCATAAGTGGGTCGGGATCGGTTTCTACCCCGTCCAGCATGTGTTGTAGTATCGGCTTACATTTGCTTCGGCAAGCCGGGTAAAACGTACCATGATGCCTAACTTCTGACTTGGGCGACTCTCCCCACCAAAACTCGGCCATGCACACCGGCCTCCAACCCTGCAAAAAGGCATAATGTAGCAACTTGGGCGCCGCACACTCTCCTGCGCCCGATGGCGGCTGCTGTTCTGCGCTATTGCCAAAAATATCCAACAAACTCTTTCTTTCTCCCCTAATATTTAGAAAACTATATGCTTGAAATAATCGCTGTTGAACGTTTGCCGATAGCGCCTTTCGCTCTTGTTTTAGTGCGGCTATTCGATGGTCTATTTCTTCCAGTTTGCTTTTTAAGGCCTCTTCCTTTTCCCTCCAGTGCCTCTTTAGCCCTTTCAATGCGATTTGCTCTGTTTTGCTTTCTTCGTCCAGGGCAAGATTAGCCTTTGTTATCTCTGTTTCCAATAAACCCAATTCATAAAATTGCTGCCTTTTGTTTTTCCGCTCGTTTCGCTGTAGTTCTATGTTTTGTTTAGCCAACAAAACCGCCTCTTCTCCCTCTTTGAGCACTGTGACCAATTCCTCTATTATTCGTTGGCGCTCCTGTGATGATTCCAGCAGACTTATTTGATGGTTCAGCCCATTAAGTATTGCTTCCTCTTGTTTATAAAAGCCCGATTCGCTAAGCATATCATAAACCGGAGGCACAAAAGGATAAATATGGTTTCCGGATGACAGTTTTCCTGAAAATGCGGCTATATACCCCAGTTTGTTATCCTGAGTTAATACCACCAACACCCCAATCATTTTGCCTGTTCCAGATGTTGTTTCTCTCCAAAATGCATGGGCGTTTTCTATGGTGCTCATGTACCGCTCTTGAAAATCTGTTGCGGCAATTTTGGCTAAAGGGTGCGGCTCGTAATGAAACGGATAGGTAAACTTTTCCGGAAGCGCCCAATCTTTCGCTTCCGATCCCAAAGAAATAAATCTATCTAGGCTTTTTTCAAGTTGCATAAACTAATGGAATATACTTTGTTCTTTGTCCCTTGTCATTGCCTGTAATTAACGCTTCCCGGTTGTTTTTTACACTCATCTTCGATACCGAAGCCATTTGTACACTTCTCCAAACCACAACACCGAACTAGCCATGGCCGCCAGCACTAAAAACTCGGATAAGCGAATCGGGTCGAAGCGGAATAAACGCTCAAAAAACGGCAATTCGATTAACAAAACCTGAATTATTATAGAAATGAATAGGGCCAGGTTTACATACTTGTTTGAAAATATCCCTAAGCGAAATACGGATTGGCGCAAAGAACGCATATTAAACACATTGTATAGCTGACTGAAAGCCATTATAATAAACGCCCCCGACCTCGCCTTTTCCAGACTTTCGGGCAGAAAATATCTGAAGGTTAATAAGGTGAGTCCAGTCATAAGCAATGCGTTTATCAACAGAAATGGAAGAATGTCCCATGAAAGTATGTTTTCTTTGGGCGATATGGGTTTGTCTTCCAACTCGTTTCCGTGCCCTCTCTCTGTTGCCAGCGAAATATCACCCACACCATCTGTTACCAAATTTAGCCAAAGTATCTGCGTCGCTGTCAATGGTACCGGCATACCTACAAATACGCTGGCCAACAAGGTAATGATCTCTGCCACATTGGTGGTTACTAAAAAGAATGCCGTTCGTCTGGCATTTTTAAAAACTATTCTGCCCTCTTCAATAGCATGCACTATGGTCGAAAAATTATCATCTGCCAATACCATTTTGGCCGCATCTCGGGCCACATCCGTTCCGGCAATACCCATAGCAATGCCAACATCCGCTTTTTTTAAGGCCGGAGCATCATTAACGCCATCTCCGGTCATAGCAATGAGTTCGCCTTGTTGCTGTAAAGTAGAAGCTATTTTCAATTTCATTTGTGGACTTAAACGGGCAAAGATGGAGACTCTTTTTATAGCCTCAACAAAAGCTTCTCCCTCCAAATGTAGGAGCTGCCTTTCTGTTAGCGCCTGTGGCTCTAATCCGCCGTCTTCCTGTATCAGACCTATTTGCCGTCCTACTGCCATAGCCGTTTTCATGTGGTCCCCCGTGGCCATGATTACACGGACTCCCGCCCGTTTACATTGAGCAATAGCCTCCTTAACCTCTGCTCTTGGCGGATCTACCATTCCCGCAATACCCACCCACACAAGTCCTGTTATATTTTCCGCAACCAGCTTGTTTTCATGACCCCATGGTTTGTATGCCAAGGCTATCACGCGCATAGCTTCGCCCGCCCAGTGGTCTATAGTGTTTCGTATTTGCTCTTTTATGTTTTCATCCAGGGGCTCTATTTTGTTTTCCAACAAATAAAAGTCCGCTTTTTCGAGAAGTTGCTCGGGGGCACCCACTACCATGGCTCTTTGTCCATGCCCTGTTTCAATGAGACTTGCCCGAAGTTTAAGTTCTGAGCTAAATGGCATATCGTCCTTTCTTACAAAAGACCTTTGATGCACACCGCCTTTATGTGATAATGCCAGCAAGGCGCCTTCTGTAGGGTCGCCTATTAATTTTTGTTTTCCTGTATCTTCATCAAATTCAAGCACGGCATTGTTGCTCAAGGCAGCTATTTCAAGCAATATATCCAATGAATCTCCATGAGCAGTTTGAATTACTTGCCCTTGCTGTTTTATGGCGCCATTAGTCTCCCAGCCATCACCATCCACCTCATATAATTCTGATCCCGGAATAAACAATTTGCGTACCGTCAATGTGTTTTGGGTGAGAGTGCCTGTCTTATCCGTAATTATTGTAGTAATCGAACCAAGCGTTTCTGTGGCGTGAAAGTCACGAATTATTGTATTTCGCTTGGCCATTCTATTAGCTCCAATGGCTAATACTATACTCAAAACGGCCGGCAGCCCCTCCGGTAAAGCGGACACCAATGCGGCAATAGAGATTAAGAATATTTCTTCCAATGCATAGGAGTGAAACACCCAGGCCACTAAAAACAAAAGGCCCGCGCTCAACAAAGACAATACCGCCATTTGTCGTGCCAATGCGTCTATTTTTTTATGAAAATGGCTCCGGGTGGGTTTAATGGCTTTTAGTCCTTTTGCGATCTCTCCTATAGCTGTCTTCATGCCTGTGTGGCAAACCACGGCCTCTGCATATCCTCCTGCTACAAAAGTTGCTTTCCAAAGCATGTTGCGGCGGTCTGCCAGCTCGGTTTCCAGTGGTAACACTTCCGTATCTTTTTGAACAGGGACGGATTCGCCAGTCAGGGAAGACTCCACGGCGCGGAGGTTTTTGGCCAGTATGATACGCGCATCTGCAGGTACGCCGTCTCCCTCTTCTAATATAATTACATCACCTGGAACTAGCGCGCGCGCAGGAACAACGTAAACCTGTCCACCGCGTCTGACTTTTGCTTTGGGCAACACCAAACTCCGAAGCGATCGAATGGCGTTCTCTGCACGGTATTCTTGAAAAAAACCAATGGCCGCATTTACTATAATTACGGCCAGGATTATATAAGCATCTACAGCGTGACCAGTAAACCAGGAAATCAATGCTGCTGCCACCAATATAAACACCAAAAGGCTCATAAATTGTGCCCAAAGTATTTGTAACCAATGCCTTTTGCCGATCTCCTCTAATTCATTCCACCCTTCTTTTTCCCTCCGCTTCAACACCTCATGTAGAGCTAACCCATCATTTCCTGTGCCTGCCTTTTGTATTGTTTCTTCATGTGTATACGCATGCCAGGATGATTCTATTTTTTTATTCTCGGTATTTATTCTCTGCATTGATAGGCGCTTTATGGTGCTTTTATAAACTACTATTTCGCGCTATCATGTCGCGCTGAAAAAAGATTTGTGCTTACTTTTCTGAATTCCTGACCCGGACTGTTTTATTTGATTTGTTTTATTCTTTCTCTAAAATAAAAACTGCTGTCATAAAACACCTTATTAATACTCATTTAACTTTTCCTGCGTTTATGTGCCTATCGCTTCGTAAAACCGTTTTGTGTCCTTGTCAGATTAAGACAAGTGGCGGGTATTGAATAGCCTTTATTTCTTTAAAATGCTCTAACCCTCAATTTATATTAGGCTTATTGGCCGGAAAGTTAAAAATCCTCCGTCAAATCTCCCGCCTTGATTCTGCCTGTGACGGCATTCATCTCAAAACGGGTTAAATTGTCCTTTGCCTTGAAGCCAAATCCACGAATTCGCTCCCCCGGCCGCTTTATTTCCACAAATTTAGCCGTTTCCATACTTCCATCAGACTCCCACCATATTAGCTCACTTGTTCGCAACTCTTCTTGTTCTGTGTTGTAGAAAACAACAGAATCTTGCAATACAATTTTTCTGTCTTGGGGATACCGAGTGCCCTTTTTCGCGCTAAGCCAACTTTTTGCATTGGCTTCATTATCAAAAAAGGTTACTTGTAATCCTTCCGGAAAAGCATCCGTTGCCTTCCCCTGATGTGAACTTCTCACCATCAATGGACCTTGTATTCGCAATTGTACCCGACCATTTTCGCTGTAATAAATATCAACATTTTCTGCTACTTCGGAAAAGAGTTCTTCTTTTCCGAAAGGGAGTTTTTCTTCTTTGTCTTTTGAAGAAGAGCACGATAATATCACTAAGGTCAATCCAAAAAAAATTATTCTGTGCATCTTATCAGCGAATTACCGTAATTTCTCCGGAATACGGAACAACTTCTTCATCTAAAAAGGCTATTTCTGCATAAAAAATATAGGTTCCTGCCATGAGGTCCTTTCCTTGAAATGTGCCGTCCCAGCCAACAGAAGTATCATTAATAGGCAGATTTTTCCCTTGGTAAATTAACCCACCCCATCGGTCATAAACATTCAATAAATTAACTTGTGTGGCCGCTTTGCCGCCAAAAACAGTGAATTTATCGTTTATACCATTTCTATTGGGCGTAAAAGCATCCGGGAAAAAAATAGGCCGTATAACCTCTATGCGCAACAAAATAGAGTCAAATGCAATGCAGCCTTGCTCATCTTCAACTTCTACATAAAACGTTCTTGTTTTGCCAGTAAGCGCGGTTGGGTTTGGGCAATTATTGCAACTCAGATATTGGGGGTCAAACCACCGGTAAGTATACTGATTGCCTGGCAGATCCACTTCAACATTTAAGGATACCTCTTCTCCTAAATCATAAATACCTTCTCCTTGTGCTTCTATACTCACCGGATAATCACAGCACTCTACCAATATTCGCTGTGTTTTACTTACTATACAGCCTTTTTCGTTTTCTATACGAAGCGTTATTGTTTTGTAACCCGGATCATCATATTGAAGCGAATGAGGGCCTTGTGTTCGACGAATCGCCGGCTGAACCCCTTGGCCAAAAAGCCAGTTCCAGCTGACTATAGCACCTCCTAGCACACTTTCTGAACGATCTACAATCTCCAGTGGCACCCTACGACATATTTTCTCTAAATCATCTGTCAGTATATCAAATTCTGCTTTGGGGCCCAAAAAGGTTCCGCTACCACTAAATTCTATGGAAAAACCAGAGCCTGAATTGCTAAAATTATTTACCACCAACGCATAACTCTTACCCGCCTCCATATTGATTGGCGCTAAAAAGTTGTCATCTCCTGATTGGCATCCCGGCGCTTCTGTAATGTCATTGGAGCCAAATCTCAAACCCGTAGGCCCATAACACCTTATCCAATCTTCTAAGGGCGCTCCCTGGTTTTCACCACTGGCCATACACCGAAGAAGCTTTTTACCAGAACAGTCTTCTATTCCGTTGGGAAGTTCGTAAAGTGCAAAGTCTAGATCATCTGCTGGACTATTGGGCGTAAGGGTAAAGGCCAAAGAACCAGGCTGATCACAGGTCCATTTATACCAGGCAGAAGAATATTCCTCTTGTATGCATGTTCCAACAACTTCATTTGGATCGGTTCCTGCACCCACCAGGCGCGGTATAGAAAACGGGCTTTTATCACATAACAAAACTCCGTTTCGACAGTCAGAGCTTGGATCTGGTATGGCCTCATAATTATTCATACACAACTGGAAGGTGCCAACACTTCCTACTCGACTATCTACTCTGATGTAATACTGCCTACCGGGAACAAAACCAGTTAAATTTAATTCTACAATATGGTTGCTAAACGCGTCAGACAGACAGCCCATTTGAGTGAGATTGTTGCAGTTGCCCTCATAAACAGAAACCTCTGGATTTAAGATAGTTCCCCCTGGAAAAACCCTACCCGTACGACCTATTATCCGAACACTTAAATACTCTGCTTCCGCGATAAAAGTAAACCAGACATCTTGGTTAACTGATAATGCACAGCTTGGCCGGGGCTGAGACGATGCGGTAGCGCCAAACAAACGAAATGCATCAGGATCGGAGCAGTAATTCCTTGGGTCTGTAATAGCAATCGCCGTATTGCACTCATCATGGTTGTTTTGTGCTAAAGATCTTGACATGGCTGTTACCAGCATCATTCCCAGCAATCCTATGGTGTAAAGCTTATTCATATGAGTATAAACGTGTTTTTCTTGTTATTCATTTATCTTTGACCCAGTTTTTTCTGTTTTTCTCACGCTATTTTTTTATGATCAAACATATTCCAAATGCATTGACGCTGTTAAACCTTTTTTTTGGGTGTATGGCGATAGCCTTTGTTTTTCAAAACGAGTGGAATGCCTTTTTGGTTTGTACGGGGATATCAGCATTAGCGGATTTGTTAGATGGAATGGTTGCCCGAAAACTAGGTGTAGACTCGCCCTTGGGTGTGCAATTAGACTCCCTTGCAGATGCGATAAGTTTTGGGGTTTCTCCAGGCATGTTGCTTTATGTTTGTCTTTCAATAATGGTAACCGACTCTCCTTGGATGGCCTACATGGCTTTTTTAATACCCGTTTCTTCCATACTAAGATTAGCTATATTTAATCTGGATACTGAACAGCGAAAACAGTTTTTAGGTTTGCCTACTCCTGCTAATACTATTCTTGTTATTGGTTTTGTCTGGTTGGCTTTTGTGGACAAAACAATCCCCTGGATGGGCAATTTTTGGATTGTCGCCTTCTTTATTCTTGTATCCTGTTTTCTGATGCTTTCTCGCATTCCCCTTCTCAAGTTTTCTTCCTTAAGCACCAATCTTTTATCGGGTCGAGCAGCATGGCTTGTATTAATTTCAGCCTGCATTTCTATTTACATAATAGGGTTTGGTGGCTTCTTAGTTTCCGTTTTGGTATATATCTTACTTTCATTATTTTTACGATCAAAATAATTACTAAATATGACAACATCGCGCAGAGACTTTCTGGGTAATAGCATGCGTGCCGCAATAGGCTTGGCTATTGCGCCCACTTTTGCCACATTTATACAATCATGTACCAAAGAAGATATTTCTGGTCCTCGTGGGAAATGGGCCGATTTAGCCCGATCTTTAAATGGTTCCTTGGTTATGCGCGATGATCTTGATTTTACACGCCTAAATACACAATATGCTTTAGCTTACTTATCCGTAGTACCCCAAGCAATTGCTCTATGTAAAAGCGAGGCAGATGTTGTTGCTTGTGTCAAATGGGCAAGATTACACAATATTCCTATAGCACCACGTTCTGGTGGACACTCTTATGCTGGTTTTTCAAGAACCACAGGGCTGCTTATTGATCTATCACAAATGACAGATATTCAGTTTGATGCAAATTCTAATATTGCTACACTTGCAGGAGGCGTACACAATCAAGAGGTATATTTAGCTGGGCGAAACTTCTCTACTTCCCTAACACATGGACGTTGCAAGGGGGTTGGTGTTGCCGGCTTGGTTTTAGGCGGAGGAATTGGCTTTAATATGAGAGGCCATGGACTTACCTGTGACCAGTTGTTATCTACGCGAATAGTTTTGGCAAACGGAGACGTGATTACTGCTAGCGCCACAGAAAACCCAGAGGCTTTTTGGGCCGTAAGGGGAGCGGGTGGAGGCAATTTTGGAATACATACACAATTCGCTTTTCAAATGTTTCCTGTGGGAAATGTTGTTTTCTTTAATATGCAATGGCAAGATAATTTAAATGAAATTTTTGATGCTTTTCAAGATATTGCAGCTACAGCACCCAATACTTTAGGCGTTAAATTTTCTGTAATCGCACGAAAGACTTTTTCTGGTAACTCGATTACAATCGATATTTTAGGACAATTTGTTGGCAGTGAAACTGAACTATTAGCCTTACTTAAACCACTTTATGATATTGCAGATCCTCTTGTTGAAACTATAGAAATTTTACCTTATTGGGATGCACAAGAGCTATTGTCCATTGACGGGAATCCGGAATATGCCCATGAAAGATCACGATTTGCTTTTGGAAAAATATCTAAAGAAGGGAGAGAGGCTATTTTTCGAAACTTAGAAAACTGGCCAGGAACATCTATTGATGGTCAATGGAAATTTTTTTTAATGGGCGGTAAAATAAAAGAAATTTCTGGTGATGATACTGCTTTTCTATTTCGAGAGGCTACTATGATTACCTCGATTGAAATAGAATGGCTAACACGAGATGAAGGGTTGTTGTCTGCCAATTATGCTTGGTTAGATGCCTTCCATGCTGAAATGGAACAATTTACCTCACGCCACTGCTACATTAATTTTATTGATAATCGACAGCAAAATCACCTGGATGCTTATTATGGATATCATATAGACCGCTTAAAGGCAGTAAAAAGACAGCTAGACCCCAATAATGTTTTTTCTAATCCACAAAGTATTCCCGTGTAATCATAAACCGTATCGATTTTGTAGGTTTATGTCTTTTTAACAATTGATTGTTCGGCCGGACTTTTAATATTACTTATCGTATTATCTTTGTATTATTAAAGATAACACATCATGAAATTTTTAGCCGAAGTACAGGTTATGCCGCACAAGGAGCTTTTGGACCCCCAAGGCAAAACAGTAGCCAACAATATGAAAAACCTAGATATTCATGGAGTTGATGATATACGAATAGGCAAAAACATACTTATCCGCCTAGAAGCTAAAGATGAAGCCGAGGCACACACTAAGTTAAAATTAGCTTGTGAGAAATTGCTCGCCAACCCTATCATGGAATCTTATCAATTCTCTATCCGCCCTGCCTAAACTGTGACAGGAAAATTAACACTAGTTCCAACACCAATAGGAAATTTGGAAGATATTACCCTTCGTGCGCTTAATGTGATGCGCTCGGCAGACATTATTCTGGCAGAAGATACGCGGACATCATCAAAGCTTCTCAAGCACTACGAAATAAAGACCCCGCTCAAAGCATATCATACATTTAATGAGCACCAACAGCAAGATGCATTGGTTCAAATGTTGCACAATGGTAAAAATGTTGCGCTGATATCAGATGCAGGAACGCCTGGAATCTCTGATCCGGGTCACTTAATCGTGCGTAGCTGTGTACAACAAGGCATACAAGTTGAGGTTCTTCCCGGCGCAACCGCAATCATTCCTGCATTAGTTGGTTCTGGACTACCTTGCGACTCTTTTTGGTTTTATGGTTTTCTTCCACATAAAAAAGGTAGAAAAACTGCGCTTACTGAACTGGCATCCTGGCCAAACACCTTCGTTCTATACGAGTCCCCACACAGATTGATTAAGACCCTTCGAGAGTTGGCTCAAGTTTGCGGGGAAAACAGGCTCGCGTGCGTAGTCAGAGAAATATCAAAAATTTATGAATCATATGAACGCGGCTCCCTTGGTTCTTTAGCTGCCGATTATGAGGCAAAAGGCAAGGCATTGGGAGAAATTGTTATTGTTGTCGGCCCGAAAGACAAATCAACTCGCAAAAACACATAGCATTTATTGTCTTCTTCTTTGTCTGCGCTCTTTCACTTCTCCAATGACTTTTTGTCTCACCCTTGCTTCTGTTTGCATTAGTCTAACTTGTTCTTGTGGACTGAGCACGCGAGAAAGCTCCTGATAATACTTTTTTCTAATTTGCCACTGTTGCTCTGTGTCTGAAAAATGATCGCGTAATGCCTCCTGCGCTTCCTCCTTAGTTGCCAAATCAGGATCCAGACTCATTACGTTTCTTCGGGATCGAAAACCAACTTCTGCCAATTCATCTGTATACTTAAGGTATAGTGGCTTTACTTGTCTTACTTTTTCTTCATCCCAATTCATTTCTTTTTTGATTTCTCTCCATTGTGCTTCTCGTACACGATCCATAACGCGATGGCCCTTGTCCATTGGCTGAGCATTTACTGCTGCTGTAATACAGGCTAATAATGCTATAAAAAATACAATTTGAATTTTCATAATTATAATATTATAATGGTGTTTGGTAAAACATATCTATTAAATAAACTTCTGTCCACTGCGTAAGTTCATCTTCGCTCATTTCGGTAAGTAAATTTTCCAAGGTTAATTCTTCTTCTACAAATTCACTTTGTGCGGTATAGCCCGTAGTGCCAACTTGTTTGTCGGTTGTTACCGTGATTCCTCCTCCATTTTGTTTGTTTTTAATTTGCGGAGAAAAAACCATCAGTATTCCTGCCACAATGATGATCATTATACCGGCCGCTATGCTACCAAACCGCTTTATGTTTGATATTACTTTTAATTGTTTGTCTTGTTTTTTTTGCAGTTTAGGTAGACTCTTTTCAGGAAACTGTTCAAAAAAACCTTCTGGTACTTGATATGGATGTGAAATTTTGGTACTTTTATCTAGCATGGCTTGATTCATTTATTGTTCAATGAGGAAGTTTTTTAGTTTATGAAATGCATAGTGGTAATTCGTTTTCAGTGTAGCTATTGAAGAGCCAGTTATTTCTTTAATTTCTTCATAAGATAAATCATCATAATATCGCATTTGAAACACTAATTGCTGCTGTGGGGGCAAACGTAATATGGCTTCTTGAAATCTAACTTCTATTTCTTGGTGATCCAATATGGTTTCGGCTTTTAGACGATCTACCATTGCGGTAGTTAAATCGCCCATAGGATAAAATCTACTTTTCTTTTTCTTTAAATGGCTCAAACATTCATTGGTCGCAATTTTATATAACCATGTTTTTAAACTAGATTTACCCATAAATTTATGCAGATGTAAAAAAGCCTTGAAAAAAGTTTCTTGAAGCAAATCTTCAGCGTCTTCGTGTGTTACAACCAGCCTACGAATATGCCAATACAGCATTTCCTGGTAACGCTTAACTATGGTTAAACACGCTTCGTCCCGAGTACTTGGCTGCAAATATGCTTCAACAAGAGCTTGGTCCTCTATATTGGGTAAATTTGATTTTTCTATCATCTTGCTACTTTAGATAGACTATTTTGGTCCTCTTTAGTTAAAATGTATTGATATTATTTTTCTGGCGCCAGTTAATTTCTTATTGCGGGATTATATGTTTCGGGCATTGGCCAGTATGGTATCTCTCTTTATCTTTACTATTATAAACTTATTGATAATGAAAAGTATAGTGTACTTATTGTTGTTGGTCACCGGCTGGCAGGGTTCAATTTTTGCACAAAATGAACCTAATACAAGCACAGTAGAAGATTATGTTACTACTGCCGAAGTTGGTGCCATGATGCAAGAACTAAAAACTTTGATGAATCAAGAATTTAAAAACCATATAGACAATTTTTTAACCATGCAGGGATCTTCAGATGAAGAGAATATTAGCGATGAAAAAGGAATACGCATATTAAGGGAGAAAGCAGCATATTTGCTCAAAAAGCACGATAGTATAACATACCAGCTACAACAAAAATTGTTGAACGGTGACTATCAATATATTTTGTATAATAACGGTGACAATCAAATATTGAAAGAAGAAGAAGAACAAAAAATTAACGAAGACTATACTTGGACATTTACAGAAACACCTCCAGATATTCCCAAGAATAGAAATCAATTTTCTCTAAATATCATCACAGCAGCAGGTTGGCATAATTGGCAAAAAAGCAGCGAAAATATTCCAGATATCAGAGCATGGCGGTCTGGATTTTTTGAAATTGGGGTCTTGTCTCGTTATCGATTATCTAAGTCAAATCGAAATTCACCATATTATGCAAGCTTGGCAGCAACAATTATCACGAATAGTATCCGTTTTGCTGGAAACAGCTATTTAAAGAATACGCCTGAACCTGTATTTGAATTATCTCCTCAAAACTTGGAAAGAAATAGTTTTGATCGGACTAGTATGGTTTTTTCAGCTGGTTTTGCCTACATATCCTCAAAGAAAAATGGTTTTTTGTGCGAAGTTCAGGGCTTCGCAGCACTAAAATTACAATCTCATACAACACAGCGCTTTGTTGCCGAAAATAGCACTAATATTATAAATACCTATGGTAAATACGGGCTAAACCCTTTGAGCGTGGGTATTTCCGCTGCCATTGGTATTAAAACGGTATCTCTATATGGGAGATATGATGTTACTGCTTTGTTTAAAAATCAAGTTTTTAACGGTATTTACCCCTATTCTATTGGATTGCGTTTTTTTTAAGTGTAAATTTTAATTAAAGGAAACGAAATAGAATATATTAAATTATTACATATATTTGCTTTAAATAATAATTGCATCCTTATGAGCAAAGAATCAGAAGAGAAATTAAAAGCGCTAAAACTTACGTTAGAGCGTATTGACAAAACATATGGAAAAGGAACTGTAATGATGCTTGGCGACAAGCAAGTAGTTCAGGCAGAAACAATATCAAGTGGCTCTTTGGGGCTCGATCTTGCATTAGGCATTGGCGGTTACCCTAAGGGACGGGTTGTAGAAATATACGGTCCCGAATCATCAGGTAAGACAACTTTAGCCATACATGCGATAGCAGAATGTCAAAAGAAAGGAGGCATGGCTGCTATAATTGACGCTGAACATGCTTTTGATCGTTTTTATGCAGAATCTTTGGGGGTTGATACTGAAAATCTGCTTATTTCTCAGCCAGATAATGGAGAACAGGCGCTAGAAATTGCTGAGAACCTAATACGTTCAGGAGCTATAGATATTATTGTAATAGACTCTGTAGCTGCACTAGTACCACGTAGTGAAATTGAAGGTGAAATGGGTGATTCGAAAGTAGGTCTTCAAGCCCGACTAATGTCTCAAGCATTGCGTAAACTCACTGGAACGATTGGTAGAACAGGATGTTGTTGCATTTTTATCAACCAATTACGGGAAAAAATTGGTGTTATGTTTGGTAACCCTGAAACCACAACAGGGGGTAACGCATTAAAATATTATGCGTCAGTTCGTTTAGATATACGTAAATCAGGTACACCGCTCAAGGATAAAGAGAATAACCTTATTGGAAACCATGTTAAGGTTAAGGTGGTAAAAAATAAATTAGCACCACCATTTAGAGTTGCCGAATTTGATATCATGTTTGGACAAGGTATATCTAAATCAGGTGAAATTGTTGATATGGGTGCTGATCAAAACATTATTGACAAAAGTGGCTCTTGGTATAGTTATAACGGAACAAAAATAGCCCAGGGAAGAGACGCAGCTAAGCAATTCATGGAAGATAACCCAGAATTGGCAGCAGAAATTGAAGCGAAAATAAAGGAGAAACTTGCGTCTGGTGCATCATCAGTAGCAATAGGAAGTTTTGAAGATTTAGAATAGTCTAGGTATCACCTTATTTGTTTGTTCTTCTTTCTATTTTTGTAGCTTCGGGTTATTAAAATGCCTGGAACCATCTCTTCTCGTTTTTTTGTCTATACTGCTAATAAGAGCTTGCTGAAGATCAATATTTGTTTGATTGGCCAAACAAATAAGCACAAATAATACATCGGCCATTTCCGCAGATAGTAGATTCTTTGCATTTTGTTCTTCCATGGAATCGCGATAAGATTGTTCACCATACATCCGGGATATGTGTCTCGACATTTCACCTACTTCTTCCATGAGAATTACCATGTTTGTAGTTTCTCTGAAATATTGTACTCCGTATGTTTTTATCCATTGATCGACCAATTGCTGTGCCTCTTGTATAGTCATATCTACTCTTTATTTTTGGAATCTATTATGATTGTTACAGGTCCATCATTAGTAAGTGTTACTTCCATGTGTGCGCCAAATTGACCCGTTTGTATTGTTTTATTGCAATATGGTTGTAGCAATTGAATACAATAATTATACAATTGTTCTGCTTCTTTTGGTTTCATAGCGTCAATAAACGAAGGCCTATTCCCTTTTCTTGTTGATGCATGTAGTGTAAATTGACTTATTAATAAAATATCTCCTTCTACTTCTTGCAAAGATTTATTCATAAGTCCTTTTTCGTCATTAAACAAGCGCATATTTCCTATTTTGTTACACAACCATTTACAATCTTCTTCGTTATCATAAGCGCTTATTCCGAGTAATACAAGAATGCCTTGATTAATTTCACCTACTAAATCTTGGCCAACAAAAACATTTGCTTTACTTACTCTTTGAATAACCGCTCTCATAAGTTACAAACATATTTAAAAATAAAATATTATAATGAACTGTAAATCAATATATAAATATATATTTTTTTCACAATATTTTGTTAATAATAAATATAAAAACAATAATTACTCACAGAGGCCAAATTAAATATGCACAAAAATAATATATGTGTTAATTTCATCTTTAAAGTAAAATGGTTATTCACCATAATTATATTTATAGACTATATATATAAAATTAAAATTATATTATAAATGTAAATATGATCATCAATGAATTATAATGATTGTTTTTATTGTAAAGACTGCTAAAGGTTATTATCACAATAAGTTACTCACATATTAACAGGTATGATGAAAATGTATTTTACTTTTAATTCTTTTATTAATTCATAATACAGTCATAAGGTGGTTAATTCCTTCAAATTAGGAATTGCAAACGATATTTGCACCAGATAATAATTACTTACGCCGACATTAAATGTAACAAATAATATGGATAAAAGGGTATCAAATTGGTTGTTTCTGGGCGTGGTATTAATCCTCATTCAAATTTTTATTGGAGGTGTAACCAGGTTAACGGGAAGTGGCCTGTCCATAACTAAATGGGAAATAGTAGTAGGTACACTACCGCCAATCTCGGATAAAGGATGGGAAGATGCTTTTGACTTATATAAACAAACACCTCAGTATGAAAAGATAAATCAAGGTATGTCTCTTTCTGAATTTAAGTTTATATATTTTTGGGAATATATACATAGATTATGGGCGAGAATAATGGGTCTTGCTTTCATAATTCCATTTATTGTTTTTTATAAAAAGGGTTTGCTTTCAAAGCAGCTGTTAAAAAGGCTATTTATAGTTTTTGTTTTAGCTGTAACAGTAGCTGTTTTTGGCTGGATTATGGTAGCAAGTGGTCTTGTAGATAGGCCTTGGGTTAATGCATACAAGCTTAGTTTACATCTAGGTTTAGCTTTAATTCTTATTCTTTATTTGTTCGATACTTGGCATTTTTCATTAGGTAAAACGGTATCGAAGGATAGCATTTCAAGTAATATTTCCCTTATATTAAGTTTGCTTGTCTTTCTTCTTCCGGTGCAAATTATCTTAGGTGGAATATTATCTGGGATGCGTGCTGCTTTAATTTTTCCTACTTGGCCAAAAATAGGGTCAGAATGGATTCCTACCGTTTTATTGCAGTTAGAAAACTGGAATTTAAATCATTTTTTACTTTATGACAAGGATGTATTTATGCCTGCATTAATTCATTTTTTACATCGGAATTTAGGCTATCTAATTGCCCTTGGCTCTTTTCTATACTGTTGGGATACTTTTAAGAGGGGTTCATTTACTAAGTTACATCTATTGGTTGTTTCAATTGTTATTGTACAAATTCTGTTAGGTGTTTTTGTTTTGCTTAATAGTGTAGGGATTATACCCTTATGGTTAGCAGTATTTCATCAATTAATTGCGTTTATTTTAACGCTCCTGGTATTTTATCTTTATAAAGAATCTACTTTCGAACATTAATATTAATGTTATTATGGTTTATTTGCGTGTGTTTAAAAAATAAGTTTTTATACTTGCATTTGGAATATTCACTTTGAAAAGGGGTTTTTTTCTTTCTTCTTTTCTTTAAATGTTTTTTAATGAGTTTTACGTTATTGCAAGAGAATCAGTTCAAGTATGTTGAGACAGACCCAGGTAAGGAACCCTTAGTTTTGTTACATGGTTTGTTTGGAGCTATGTCTAATTTTGAATCGCTTATTAATCATTTTAAAGGAAGGTTTAATGTGGTAATACCCATTCTTCCATTATATGATTTGCCAATATTCAATACCACTATCAAAGGTTTGCTAACTTATGTAGAAGACTTCATTAGCTACAAGGGTTATGCTAAAGTTCATTTATTAGGAAATTCTTTAGGTGGCCACATAGCTCTATTATATGCTTTTGATCATCAAGACAAAGTTGCTTCTCTAATATTAACTGGTAGTAGTGGACTTTTTGAAGATGCTATGGGTTCGACCTTTCCAAAAAGAAGCAACTATGAATTTATAGAAAAAAAGACAGCTGCTACTTTTTATGATCCTGCTGTTGCCACAAAGGAGTTGGTAGATGAAGTTTTTAGTATTGTTAATGATAGAAATAAGGCTATCCGTGTGCTGGCAACTGCTAAGTCGGCAATAAGACATAATGTTGGTGATAGATTACCTGAACTTAAAGTTCCAACGTTGCTAATTTGGGGTAATCAGGACACTATTACTCCTCCTTTTGTAGGTGAAAAGTTTAAAGAACTAATTACTACCTCAGAGCTTCACTTCATAGATTTGTGCGGCCATGCCCCAATGATGGAAAGACCCGCAGAGTTTAATGCCATACTTTCTGATTATCTGGATAGGCATAAGATAGTATCGTAATTTTTATAAGTATTGTTCCACGTGGAACAATACTTGTTCTACCATATCCTCCCAGCTTATCTTTTTCTTATTCGATAAGTTTAATGTACTTATATATGTTTCACGTGAAACAATCACACAAGTCCGTTTAGACGAGAGAATTCCCTTATGTAAAAATTTTCTTTTTCTCTCATTTCTTTCTTTTGGCTTGCAGTTTTGTCTTTGTAACCACAAAAATGTAGACAACCATGAGCATGTAATCTGACTATCTCTTCCCTTTCACTTGTATGGTACAATAAGGCATTCTCTTTTGCTCTATCTAAACTAATATAGATGTCTCCTTCTATCGGAGAGTGACTATATTGAAATGATATTATGTCTGTTAGCGTATCGTGCTGTAAATAGTCAATATTAAGCTTATGTAGATATTCATCAGAACAGTAGTGAAAACAGATTATATTATATTCCTTTTGTTCTGTGTTGAATAAATAAGTTAACCACTTGATCCAACCTGCTCCAATCTCTTTTTCGAAAAATTTATCTTCGTCAACAAACAATAAGGATGGTTCATCTGGAGAGGACAGGTCTAATTCCATGCTTAAAATTTAAATCCAAGTTTTATGCAAGAGCCATTGTTATGAAAACAAATGGAGTCAGATAGAGCCTCCATAATTCTTACCCCCCTACCGCCACATTCTTCTATTCTTTCTGTACACGTAGGGTCGGGAATGGTTTCAGGATCAAAACCTTTACCTTCGTCCTCGACTATTATCGTTAATATCTTTTTTGCAAACTTATATGATATCCTAACCGTTTTTCCCTCATCCAATAAATTGCCATGAATAATTGCATTGTTTACGGCTTCAGTTAGCGTAATTAAAACATCCCCATAACGGTCAACCGGTAACTTTTCTAAGTCAAATATTACTTTCAAGTAATCCTCCAGTCTACATATATCACTCAGTTTTGACTGTACTAATAACATGATCGAATTAATTATAAAATGCAATTAACTATATATGGCTCAAAAAAATTCCTTGAGATAGTTATTTTTCCAAAGTTCTGTAATACTCCTCTATTAGTGACTTATAGAAAGGCTGTACTGAACCTGGGATAGTTTTATAACTATCCGTTTCTGCTTGTCGCTTTCTAATATATTCTTCCATAGATGGAGGTATTTGACGTGCAACATCACTTGGTCGCTCTGCCTTACGCTTTTCGTCCCAATCTTGCTCCCTTTCTGCTTTTTCTGCTTCTAATAATCGGGTTAATATGTTTTGTTGTCTTTTTAGCGTTTCATTAGTTAGCCGCTTATTTACTAAGTCTATTTCATTTTTATTCATTTGGTCAATGATATCCTGAAGGCTTTTGTCTCCCTTGCCTCTTTCTTGTTTCTCTTTTTGCAATTGTTCTAATGCCTTCCTTAATGCGGCTTGTTGTGCAGCTATTTCAGCAAACTGTTTACTTTGTTCTCCAGAAGGAGTCTGACCTTTATCCCTGCCTTCTTTTAGTTTTTTCATGTCTTCAGTTACCCCTTTTTGGCCCTCTGTTATTTTGTCCATAGGCATTGATCCTGGCTTATTGCCTTTAGAAGATCCCGGTTTTTTGCACATTTGGGTACCTGGCATCATATTTGCCATATCTTGCTGCATTTGCTCCATGGTTTCATTTAACATTAAAGCCAAATCATTAAGGTTTTTCATGGCCCGTTGTTGATTATCTGCTGCTTCGTGCTTTTTTCTATCTTCTAGTTTACTAATGGCATTGTCCACTTGTACACGAATCTCTTGTGTTTTTTCGGTTATGAAAGACTCTAACTGAAAGACGCGTTTGCTCAATGCATGAAGACTATCTTCCACCATCTTAAAATTATCCCGAATTTTTGCTTGATCTTGAACCAATCTTACATAACCGGGAGTATTGTTATTTACTTTATTAAATTCTTGGATAACATCTTCTTGCTTGAACGATAACGCAA
Organism: uncultured Saprospiraceae bacterium; assembly: GCA_964449535.1. Lineage (GTDB taxonomy): Bacteria > Bacteroidota > Bacteroidia > Chitinophagales > Saprospiraceae > SLDF01. The sequence goes on along the minus strand of CAYUZA010000002.1, from coordinate 47,112 downwards.
GAATATTGTCTAATAATTGTCTCATAGCTCGCATGTCTTCCTCCATTTGTTCCATTTCGCCAGACTCCATCATACTGCTCATCTTTTCAGCCATCTCTTTCATTTTCTTCGCTGCGTCTTTCTGTCTCTGTTGAGCATTCTTATTATTCTTTTTACCCAACTCTTCTTTGGCCTTGTCAAGGTCTTTTTGGATGTCTTTCATGTCGTTTTTCAGGTCTTCTAGGTCCTTAGGTCGTTCGAGCTCCTTATTCTTTTTATCGATATCATCCATTTTCTTTTCCAATTCATCAAATTTTTTGTTGATGTCCTCTTGTTCTTTAGACAATTTGTCATTGGATTGATCCCCTTTTTCTGTGTCCTTCGCCAACTTTTCTTGTTCCTTAGACAATTTCTCCAAAGCATCTCCCTGTTGTTTCATCTCATATTCCATTTCAAGATTCTTGTAGAGTTCCATGAGTCGGTCTAACTCCATTTCTTTCTCTTTGTTCTTGTTTTGCATCTTGTCCATCATTTGAAGTGCGTTTTCTTTATTTAATTCTCGCATCATCTGTTGGATTTTATCCATGAGCTCTTGTGTTTCGGGATCCACTGTCTTCTCAAATAACTCTTCTAACTTTTCTTGCTTTTCCTCAAATCGCTCGTCAACTTGCTTATTTTCTTCTATATTCTCTTTGTTTTCCTTAAATTTCTCTTGTGCCTGCTTTAGCTTCTCCTCCAATTCTTTTTGCTTTTCTAGAAGCTTTTCTAAATCCTTTTTTCTTTGCCAGTCCATCTCCTTTTGTTGAAGCAACTTATCCCGCAGTTGTTTAATCTCTTGCTGGATTTTTTTTGCTTCTTTCATGGTTTGCTGAACAGTTTCTTTGATATCTGCACTATTCTTTTCTGTTTTTGCGTCTATTTCTTCCAGCGTAGGTCGCTCAATATTAAACATATTTGTTCTGGCAAATTTGCTACCGTTAACACCATCGTTATCACCAGCTTCAAAGAAATAACTTATGCGATCACCAGGGGCCAAATCAATTTTTCCAAAATCCCAAACATATTTATAATCTGCACTTTTAACATTTGGAGAAGCAACAAGTATGCGCTGTTCAGGTAATGAACTAGATTGGTATTTGTGTACCTGGTACGTAAAATAAATGGTTTTTATTCCGTAATCATCTGATGCTTTACCTGCAAAAAACATTATTTTTTCTTGGCTACTACTGTCTTGAAAACGCTCTACTTCAATCTCTGGGTATTGGTCCTGGATTACCTGGATACCGTATAAAATACTGTCTTGGAGATCGTTTATACTGTTTTTAAGCAACATTCTATACTCTTCGTTTTTCAAGATAGAGTGTTTTATAGAAAACTGGTTTTCACCGGATCTTTCAGCCTCAATAATCTGCTTCTTTTCCAAGAAGGAAAAATACACAGCATCTGCATGACTGGTTTCAACGACCCATTCTGCTCTGGTACCAATAGGTGCTACAATTTCACCCACATTGCTTATAACTTCAGGTTTTAGTAATGTGTAAGCCGGATAGACCAATCTTAAGTCAAATGAACGAATGATTGGTTTTTGAAGAAGACTGAGGGTAAAGGGCTCAGAATAGAACCCCGCTGCATAACACCTAAAAGTTGTTTCCCTAGAAACATTTTTGAATATATACTCAAAATGTCCGGGTTCAGTTTTTGTCATTCGATACTGGTATTCACCAATGGAAATAAAAACATCATTAGGTATAGTATTGCCCTGAGTGGAGATTTTTAAAGCAAAATCCTCATTAATGGCAACTTCTAGTTTTTCATTCTCAACGAGAAAAGAAAAAGGGGCTTTACGCTCAAATTCCCTGTTGTTGTTAATAATACGCTCCGAACTCTCTGAAATTAAATGAGGGGCTAATAAAAGAATACCAGCTAGGATAAAAAATGGAGGTAAAGCCAGTCTAAGGTATTTTTTATTTTCATAAAGATTAATGGCACTACGAAAAGGATGAGGCAATAATAGTGCTGTTTTCTGTTGGATTCCTGCCTCAATAAGTTCTCGCTGATCAACATTAAAAGACTGTTGTTTAAGCTGAAGTACATTGAGCAATTTATCATTAATAGAGGAGAAATGTTTACCAATAATTTGGGCTGCCTGAGCATGACTAATTATATCTCCTAGTCTAAAATAATGAACCAATGGCATAATTATCCAGCCTCCAGCCCCGACAACAGAGAAGCCCAAAAAGCTATAGAGCATAATTTTTCTAACCTCTCCGCTGAAATAAAAATAGTATTCCAGCAATGTAAATGATAGAAACATTAATAAAACGGAAGCTAAAAAGTATAAGGAACCGCGTATGATTTGGTTCACATAGTATTTGCGAATAAAAGCGTCCAGCTTCTCTATAAGTATTTGATAATTGTCTTTAGCAAAAGAATTCATATCTGTTTTTTATGAGTAAGAGAGTCTTTATAAGACCATTACGATTTAACGAGTAAAAGCAAAATAAGGTTTCCTGTTGTTTAAAAATAACACTATTGCTCATAATCTATTTCTAATAGGGAATCTGGGTTTTTCCTCCTTCCAAGCCACATAGAAACACCTAAAGAAGTAAACAAGGATTCGAATAAAACCAAGGGTAAAAAAGCAAAATGAAAGCCCAAATGAATATCCGGATGTAAGTGCAATAAACCCTCCAAACTACCAGGTCCAGGTATATAAGCGGACCAACCGCCAATAAGAAATAATACAAAAAATAAGACTAAAAACCGTTTAGACCGCTTCATATTTAATAGGGTTCCATAAAAAGGAGAGAGGGCAATTCCTACTAAAAAAGCCCGAATCACTTGTATGGGCAAAATCCAGCGCCAAACATGGGACCAAACAGTTTGGTTTTCCGGACTTCTGATAAACCGAGGAAACCGATGATCAGGATTGTCGTAGAGGTCAATAAGATACCCCTCATACACAAGTCCGTGAACCAAAAAATATACCGCAACATGTACAATAATCAGCCTAAGAATGAAGTGAAAAACAGCCCTTGACATAGGTTGGTGTTTGCTAAATGTGGCGCTCGGCATGATAGCTAGAACGAACTAAAGGTCCACTTTCAACATAAGGAAATCCTTTAGCAAGACCTATTTCTTTGTAGTGTGCAAAAGTGTCTGGATGTACAAACTCAACTACCTCCAAGTGCATTTTTGTGGGTTGTAAGTACTGGCCCAAAGTGAGCACATCACATCCGTGTTCTAACAAATCATCCATGATTCTATATACCTCTTCTCGGGTCTCACCCAAACCTAGCATTACTCCAGATTTGGTTCTTTTGCCATATTCCTTAGTTCTTTTTATTTGCTCCAAACTTCTTTCGTATTTGGCTTGAGGCCGTACCTTGCGATACAGAGAAACCACCGTTTCCATATTGTGAGAAACTACTTCCTGCCCGGGGCTAATCATAGTTTCCAGGGCATCCCAATTGGCTTTTACATCAGGGATGAGCGTTTCAATAGTAGTCTCCGGACAAATCTCTTTCACGGCTTTCACCGTAGCATGCCAGATAGAAGCTCCCCGGTCTTTTAATTCATCGCGATTTACCGAGGTAATAACAGCATGTTTAACTTTCATTAAATAAATGGCTTCTGCCACCCGGCGTGGTTCATCTACATCATATTCTGTTGGCCTGCCTGTCTTTACAGCACAAAAAGAACAAGAACGGGTGCATGTGTTGCCCAATATCATAAATGTGGCAGTTCCATTTCCCCAACATTCTCCCATGTTTGGACAGTTGCCACTCTGACAGATGGTGTGCAATTTGTACTGGTCTACCAGACGGCGTACATTTTGATACTTTTCTCCAATCGGCAGCTTCACGCGAAGCCAATCGGGACGAGATTTACGTTGAGTTGCAGATTCTACAACAGGAAGTTCAATCATAGAAAAGAATTACCGTTTTTATTTTCTTTTACCAAGCTGCAAATTTAGATAAAGGTTGAGAAAAAAGGGCCTATTTGTCTGATTCACCATGAGAGGGATAGGACGAGCAAATAAATCCAACATCAGACCCACTTCAGCCGCTTTAATAAACTCATCATATGCGCCCCATTCAAAATGAACGCCCACTTTTCCATTTACCCCGGGAACAGGTATGATTTCATCCAAACCCCGAGCAAAACCACTGGAACCAAAAATTTTGGTGATATCCAAAAAGTCGGCCGCAGTTTCCTCAGAATATTTAATCGATGTAAGTCTTCCAACGGGTCGATCCTGAGCGTTTTTTATATCTAAATAATATGGTTTCAAAATACCAAGAGTTAACCCATATTCATAGCTTATTCCTATTGACACCCCTTTTTCCTTCGCTTTTTCTGTATAATATCGACGAACACCACGACCGCCACGAAGCAAAAAAAGATGGTTTTGTTTACCGTAAACGAAGGCGCTAGAAGTCTTTCCGGTAATCAAGTTTATATCTTTGAAATTTTGTCTAAATTCACGTGGATGTTTTATTTCACCAAAATTAGCGTAATAATATCTCGTTTTGTAGTAGGTAACTATGTTGCCCCAAGTAGCACCCAGCGTGTAACCTGTAGTATGAACACTTAAATCGCCTGTAAACTCTTTATTGTAAACCACGCCCATCCTGTTTTCAGTGAGTGGTTTTGGCTGTATAGTTCCTTGCGCAAAAATCGCAGCTGGCCAAAAAAACAATATGAAGTAAACGTTAAGGCGCATGAATTGAGAAAGGGTTTGAGACAATTTTATTGCCTTCTAAAGATTAAAAATACAATCTTTGTAGTAAAAGTTCTGATTGAGACACCAAAATAATACGAACAAAAAGAACAAACTAACACACGCCAAATTAAAATATTGATAATCAATAAACAAAGCATTAAAATTAAACAAATAAGCCAAACTTAAATGTATTGTTTATTTAATTAGAAATGTGGCATTAGCCAAAACGCCCCAAAAAAGTTAATTTTCACTTATGAATACATTAATCGTGTGTAGCGAAACAAACGGACCGCGCATACAGTACACTTTTAGTGAAATAATACGATATACAAACTATCATTCCTTCCAGGTAGTACATCCGTCCCAATATAAAGAAAACAGCGAATGTAAAAGACATGTTTTGTGGTATGCTAAAACAGAGGCTCCTAAAGGCGTGCTAACGATAAAACCAAGTGGGTATCTCAATGAAGGCAAAATCATTACCCCACCTAAAGAAGTATCTTGGATAGACAAAACGCCTTTTTTTTATAATACCGTACCGGATAGCACAACAGCTTGCAGTTTTGATGTTCCTGCAATGATTTTTTTTATGCTATCTCGATCAGAAGAATATACAATTAACAAAGATCCTCTAGGGCGTATATCGGCCTTATCATGTACTGCTGTAAAACATAGCTTTTTGCATATCCCTGTCGTGGATATCTGGAAATTAACACTGATCAATCTGTTAAATACAAAATTGCGCTTGCCCCAGATAGAAGAGAAATTAAATCATCAAGAGAAAGATGCTTTAACCGTTGATATAGATATGGCCTACGCCTGGAAAAACAAGCCAATAATACTCAACCTGGGGGCATTAATGAAATATGCTTCGAAACTCAAGATAAAATCAATGTTACGGCTGGTTGCAGTTTGGAATAATAGGTCCCCGGACCCATATGATACTACAGAATACTTGCAACGTTTGAGTGAAAAAGCAGGTACTGATCTTGTTTTTTTTATACTATCAGGCAAAAAATCCTCACTGGATAGAAATCTTCCTCCCTCTCATCCTGCCATGACTCACTTGCTGCAGAAATTAATTAAAAAAGCGAACATTGGGCTTCACCCTTCTTACCGATCTACAATAGAGTCTTCTGAATTAGTTGCGGAGAAAAAAGCTCTAGAATCAGCTATTAATCAAAGGGTTACTAAAAGCAGACAGCATTATCTATTAATAAAACTTCCCGATACTTATAGACAGCTTATAGCATCAGGCATAGAGGAAGATCATAGTATGCTTTTTCACGACATGCCAGGATATAGGGCGGGAACTGCCTTGCCATTTAAATGGTATGACCTGCCCAACGAAACACCAACAACATTAACCATTGTAACATATGTTACAATGGACGTTACATTGAAAAAATATCTTTGTTTAAATCCTGTTCATGCAATTGATGTATTATTGAAAATACAACAAGAAGCAAAAAAGTACAACTTGCCATTTAAGCTAGTCTGGCATAATAGTTCATTGGATGGTTCATTTGGTTGGGGTGGCTGGAAAAGGGTACTTGAAGAAACACTAATGGGCAATAATAGACTAAAAAGAGAGAATGATGATGTATAAGAAGGTTTTTAATACAGTTATATTACTGTTTGTTACGGGTCAATTGCTTTTTTCACAACAACAGAAGTTAACGATTCCAGATACGTTGTCCGGACCGCAATATTACCTCACATTACAGCATGGACAGCAAACATTCCTGCCGGGCATAACCACAGCAACTATGGGAGCCAATGGTGATTTGTTGGGCCCCACCCTTTTTCTGCAAAAGGGTCAACAGGTATCCATAAAAGTCGAAAATGGTTTGGGGGAGCCTACTACAATTCATTGGCATGGACTTCATGTTGCCCCCGAAAATGACGGAGGGCCTCATACCCCAATTGCAGCGGGTGAAATATGGAACCCTCAATTTACTGTGATGGATCATGCGGCCACGTTTTGGTACCATCCACATCTTCATCATAAAACAAATGAGCATGTTTCTAAGGGCATAGCCGGGCTCATAATTGTTAGAGATTCTCTAGAAGCAGCCTTGCCATTACCAAGAACCTATGGGCTAGATGACATACCAGTAATATTACAAACCAAAGAGCTTGATGCTCTTGGTCAGATAGTTTCACATACACATCAGGACAAATTGTTATTGATAAATGGAGTACAAAACCCATATGTTGACGTTCCTGCACAATGGGTTCGTTTTCGTGTTTTAAACGGCTCTTCTGAGCGGAGCTTTTATATTGGACTTGATAACAACTTGCCTTTCTATCAAATTGCTTCAGACGCCGCATTATTAAATAGACCAGTTTCACTAACAAGATTGTTATTATCCCCGGGTGAACGAGCAGAACTGATGATTGACCTGAGCCAGCGCCAAGGTCAAAATTTGGTTTTAAAGAGCTTTGCAGCAGAATTACCCAATGGCATATATGGGGCAAGATTTCCAGGTATGGGGCAGGGCATGGTGCTTAACGGATATAACCCAAATCCACTAAATGGACAAAACTTCGATTTACTTACCCTGAAGGTTGGGCCGCCCTTAGCCGGTATTAATACAACATTGCCTCAACAACTGAACAACCTTGTTCCTATATCAAGCCTACAAGCGGATACTTCCAGAAACTTTGTGTTTATGCCAGATATGATGGGCCCAAATCAGCTAAATGGATCTTTCATGATCAATGACCGCCACTTTGAGATGGATTTTATCAATGAAATAGTAACCTTGGATAACGTTGAAATTTGGGAGTTGAGAAACCAGTCCGGCATTTCGCACCCTTTTCATATACATAATGTGCCTTTTTACATTTTGTCCCGAAACGGATTGTTGCCGCCAGAAAATGAAGCTGGCTTGAAAGATGTTGTTTTAGTAAGACCCGGCGAAACCGTAAGAATAATTACAAAATTTACTGATTTTGCTGACTCACCAATCCCATATATGTATCATTGCCATTTGCTCACCCACGAAGACCATGGCATGATGGGACAGTTTTTGGTTCAGTCACGGGGTACATCTGTGTTTGAAAATCCGGTTCCAGGTAAATTGGCATGTTTTCCTAATCCTGCCAATGAGGAAGTATATGTAAAGTTGGGAGACGCCCCCATTCCAAATGACGCACTCATTCAAATATTCGACAACAAGGGTCGAATAATCAAGTCTACCTATGCAGAAAACGGCAAAATTTCAGTGCAACTTTTTGCAGCAGGAGTTTATTTATTGCGTGTTGCAATATCCGAAGCAATATTTTTTGAAAAAATAATCGTCTATTAAGAAAAGAGGCAGAAGCTTAATAAAAAACAATATCGCGATACTTACGAAACAAACCGGGAGGATTAGTTTCAAAAATCAATTATTCCAACAGATAAGTCTTAATAAGACTAACGGATATATAGATGTAGCGCAAATCGTTATCTTTACCCTTTAATAATGTCACACCGATGCTTCACACCAAAGGGTTGCAATACCAGTTTAAAGGATCTCAAACTCTGTCTTTTCCAGATATACACTGTGAAAAAGGGGACAACCTTTTGATATTGGGGCAATCGGGTTGTGGTAAAACGACTTTGTTAAACTTGTTGGCCGGTTTGTTAACCGCTCAAAGAGGAGAAATCAATATTAACGGACAGGTTATTAATGCGCTTTCATCTAGACAACTAGACCAATTCAGGGGAAAAAACATAGGCATAGTTTTTCAAAAGCCTCATTTTGTACAAGCAATTACTGTGTTGGAAAATGTAATGCTAGCATCAAAACTGGTAAAATCGGGCGCAACAAAACAAAGGGCTCTATACCTACTTCAAAAACTAGGCATAAGCCACAAGGCAGGATCGTATCCTAAAGCATTGAGCAGCGGTGAACAACAGCGCGCTTCTATAGCCAGAGCATTGCTTAACAGACCTGCATTATTACTTGCCGACGAACCCAGTTCGGCACTAGACGATTTCCATTGCGAACAAGTAATATGTTTGCTCCAGGATGCTGCATTAGAAGATGGAGCTACCTTGGTAGTGGTTACACATGATCAGCGAATCAAAGACATTTTCCCCAAAACAATACAGCTATAAGGTATGTGGCGAATTGCAACACAAAACATCCTTTACAAACCACTCAATCTTATTTTGAGTACCGTTTTATTTGCGCTGGGCGTTGCACTAATTTCAGCCCTATTGCTAGTAAATAAACAACTTGGTGATCAATTTGAAAAAAACCTAGCGGGCATAGATTTGGTGATTGGTGCCAAGGGGAGTCCTTTGCAGCTGATATTATGCAACATGTACCATATTGATGCGCCAACGGGCAATATTCCACTACAAGAATCGAAGGCTTTTTTAAATCCACGACACCCCTTAATAAAAAACGCAGTTCCTCTGAGCCTGGGAGATAATTTTAGGCAGTTTAGGATTGTGGGTACTACACCAGGCTTTTTACTTTTGTATGATCATCAATTAAGAGAAGGCCGAATATGGCAAAAGGACTTTGAAGTCATTGTTGGTGCATCTGTTGCCAATCAATCGGGCCTAAAGTTAGGTGACACGTTCTTCAGCTCTCACGGATTTGTAGAAGACGAAAGTTTAGTACACGATTATACAGAACCGTTCAAAGTGGTAGGCATATTACAACCCAGTGGCACGGTACTTGATCAGCTCATACTATGTACTTCGGAAACAGTATGGAAGGTTCATGCGCACGAAGAAGAAAACCAGGAAAAGAAGTCGAATGAAGATGTGGCATATTCTGGAAACACAGACTCTTTGTCGCTTGCAAACGGACACCAGTCTTCTGTACAGCGATTGTTGGAAAATCCAGAAATGGACATTACTTCAATCTTAGTACAGTTTCGCGGTCGAAACTACCAGACACTGAATATGCAGCGCAATATTAACGAAAACACCAATCTGCAAGCGGCCACACCCGCTATAGAAATAAATAGACTTTATGTGCTGATGGGAACGGGTTTGGAGGCTTTAAAAATCCTCGCCTGGGCCATTATGGTGGTATCCGGATTGAGTATTTTCATTGCCCTTTACAGCAATCTGAAGGATAGAAGGTATGAAATGGCCCTGCTCAGATCGCTTGGGGCTAGCCGTTGGCAGCTTCTGGTTCTAATTGTTATGGAGGGCCTTTTGTTGTCAACATTGGGTTACGTAGCAGGGGTTTTATTGGGGCACACAGCCGTAGAAATATTGGCGGACTTTATGCAGGAAAACTATAAATATACTCTTGATGGCTGGGTGTTTCTTTCTGAAGAGTGGGGCATTTTAGGCCTATCAACCCTTATAGGCTTGTTTGCAGCAATCATTCCAGCAATTCAGGCATATCGAACGGATATTGCGACAACACTTACTCAGCCATGAAAACGAAATCCATTATTTTATTGTGCTTTTTGTCTGTATTTGCAGTAAATCTGGTCTCGGCGCAAGCAGATATTTGGAAAAAGCTGGCTAGAATCACCTATGTAAAAAAATATGATGAGCTATTGGGGTTCAAGGTGGATATGCCTGTATTTGGACCAGAGGTCAAGGCCCTGTCTGGAAAAGAGGTTACTATAAGGGGCTATATTATACCCATTGAAGGCTATAAAAGCCACACAGAGTTTGTTTTTTCTCAGTACCCCTATAGTATGTGTTTTTTTTGTGGCGGAGCAGGACCAGAGACGGTTATGGAAGTATTTGCTAAAGAACCCATTAAATATACGGCAGATCCAATAACCATAAAAGGCCGCCTCGGGCTTAATGACAAGGATATTAATCGTTTAATGTACGAGTTGAAAGATGCAGAGTTGGTTAAGAAACAATAGTATTTGTCAAACCGTGATTCCTGCCTCTAGCTTTGACGTGTTTTCATAAAGCAACAGTGCCTCAATGATGCCATCTAGTTCACCCTCCATTATTTGATCTAAATTATACAAGGTTAAGCCAATGCGATGATCGGTCACGCGGTTTTGCGGATAATTATAAGTCCGGATTTTTTCAGATCTGTCTCCGCTTCCTACTAAGGATTTTCGTTTTTGGGTTTGTTCATTGTACACTTTTTCACGAGTTACACGCTGTATATCTGCAATAAGCCTGGCCATCGCAATTTCCCGGTTTTTAATTTGAGATCTCGCTTCTGTTGATTCTGCCACTATTCCTGTGGGTAAGTGCGTAAAGCGAACACCAGATTCCGTTTTGTTTACGTGTTGCCCCCCTGCCCCGCTAGCCCTAAATGTATCTACTTTTAGATCAGCTTTGTTAATGTCGATGTCCTCGATTTCCATTTTTGGCATTACAGCCACGGTTGCCGCTGATGTATGCACCCTGCCCTGTGATTCTGTTTTTGGAACCCTTTGAACCCTGTGAGCACCAGATTCAAACTTTAAATTGCCATACACATCTATCCCGCTCACCTCCAACTCAACCTTGCTATATCCGCCTTGCGTTCCTTCGGTAACACTTAGCACCTCATACTTCCAGCCTTTAGAGTCGAAATACCGGGTATACATTTTGAAAAGATCGCCCGCAAATATACTTGCTTCATCCCCGCCGGTGCCAGATCTTATTTCAAAAATAACATCCTTGTCATCATCAGGGTCTTTGGGAATAAGCTTCCATTTTAACTTTTCTTCATCTTCTTCGATTATGGGCTTAAGGTCTTCAATTTCTGCTTCAGCCATATCGCGTATATCCGGGTCAGAATCTTTAAGCAAACTTTTGGCGCTCTCCATTTGCTGACGATGCAACATATAGGCATCTATTAGGATTACTAATTCTTTTAAGCTGCTATACTCTTTATTGATACGTGTGTACCTGGCCATATCCGACATTATATCTGGGTCTGAAAGTTGTTCTTCCAGGTTGAGATAACGCCCCTTGATGGATTCCAATTTTTCGATCATGCTACCATGTTGTTTCCAAATGCGCGCAAATATACAACTTATTACGGCGGTATAAGTAGACACTTGGGGCATCAACAATACGCCACTCTAACTTGTTTTCTGTACTTGTACCAAAACTGCAAATGAAGGTAAAGCAAGAAATAAATATAGTTTGGTTAAAACGAGATCTGAGGACCCAGGATCATGAACCACTTTATCTTGCTGAATCAGCCGGAATTCCATATATGATATGGTGGCTCATCGAACCCTCATTTTGTAATGCGCCTGATTGGTCCTTAAGGCATACTCAGTTTCAATACGGAGCGGCAATGGATATGCAATCCCGACTGGCACCAAGGAAAATAATTCTCTTGTATGGAGAAATGAAGGATGTTTTGGCAGAGGCCGCTAAAGATTTTTCAATCAAGAATTTATATAGTTATCAGGAAAGTGGTACCCAGAACACTTGGAACCGTGACATTGAAATTGGCCAACTTTGCAAAAAATTAGGTATAAAATGGCAAGAAAGCCAAAGAGACGGTGTTAGGCGCGGGCTTTCTAATAGAAGCCAATGGCAGCAGCAATGGAAAGAAACGATGTCCAGACCATTGGTATACAACAAGTATGATATCAGGTGGAATGTTAATTGGAACCATAATTTTAATTTACCACAGGACATTACAGATAAAATAACACAATATCCGTCGCTGTTTCAACCACCAGGAGAAACGTACGCATGGAAATACCTTAATGGGTTTTTAGAAACGCGAGGAAAGAAATATGCACAGCACATATCAAAGCCCTTAGAGAGCCGAACTTCTTGCAGCCGTCTTTCTCCATATATCTCGTGGGGCTGCCTCAGCATAAGACAAATCTTACATGCTTTGTTGGAGGCCAATAAAACACCAAACAGATCTTATGCGGCCTTTGCTTCGAGACTGCAATGGCATTGCCATTTTATCCAAAAATTTGAAATGGAATGTACCTATGAATTTCGATCAATAAATCGTGCATTTGAAAATATTCAATGGAATAATGACGAAGCCTTATTATCTAAATGGAAGTCGGGACACACGGGAATCCCACTTATAGATGCTGCCATGCGCTGTGTGCAACATACAGGCTGGATTAATTTTCGCTTAAGGGCCATGCTTGTTTCGTTTCTTTGTCATCATCTTTTTTTGGATTGGCGAAGTGGAGCATATTATTTAGCGCAACAGTTTTTGGACTATGAGCCGGGAATCCATTATCCTCAAATACAAATGCAGGCAGGGGTAACAGGCATGCACACTTTACGAGTATACAATCCGGTGCTTAATGGGTATAAACACGACCCTCTTGGAGACTTTGTTAGAAAATGGGTGCCAGAACTGTCTATTTTACCCAGCCACCTAATCCATGAACCGTGGAAAATGACACCAATGGAAGAGAACTGGCATAATGTAAAAGTGGGGGTTGATTATCCTGCGCCTATATGTGATATTAAAAAGGATCCCACAGTGGCTAAGAATGTATTGTGGGCGTACAGAAACCAAAAACGCGCAAAAGAAGAGGCTGCTAGAATAAAGAGAAGACACGTAAACCCGGACTAAATGGTTATTAAAAACCCCCAAGGTTGTACTTTTGTCCCGTGAAAAACACTCTACCAGCGATAGGTTTTCGGGCAGCTCTAGCAGATTGGCAACAAGCATTTGGCAGAGAGTTGCCATGGACCCAAACAAAGGATCCATACAGGATCTGGGTATCCGAAATTATTTTACAACAAACCCGTGTCGCTCAAGGCTTACCCTATTATGAACGAATTATTGCCCGCTATCCAACGGTAGACGATCTGGCGGAAACAGAAGATGTTTTGTTTTTTAAAGAATGGGAAGGCCTTGGATATTACTCAAGAGCCAGAAACATGTTGCAAACGGCAAGATGGATAAGTCGCGAAAACAGGGGGCGTTTTCCAAACACATACGAACAGCTCCTTAGATTAAAAGGCATTGGACCATATACTGCAGCAGCTATTGCAAGCTTTGCTTTTGACCTGCCGCATGCAGCAGTGGATGGCAATGTGATACGTGTGCTAAGTAGGCTTTTAGGGATTTATGAGGCAGTAGACACGCCTATGGTTCGTCAATTTATTCAGGATACGGCATCAGATTTAATAGATCCCTTGTCTCCGGGACGGTTCAATCAGGCAATGATGGATTTTGGCTCATTGGTATGCGCGCCCAAAAATCCTACTTGTGAAATTTGTCCTTTTTCCAATCTATGTATAGCCTATAAAGAGTCTACACAGCATCTTATACCTCGAAAATCTTCCAAAACAGCAAGAAAAAAAAGATTTTTTTTGTATTATTGGTGTTTCGAGGAGGGCAAGGTATTGGTTAAAGAACGCAAGCAGGCGGATGTGTGGCGAAATTTATGGGAATTTCCAGGAAAAGAACTGGATGAAGAGGCTTTTTATGGTATTTCTCATGCAAATCAAATCAATTATAAACAAGAATTGATTTTTGAAGGAAAACAAACGCTGACACATCAGGAAATACAGGTGCAGATATATCGAAAAGAAGTCACAAGGGGCTACTTCTATGAAGATTGCATTGCGGTTTCAGAGGAAGTGTTTAAAGCGCTGCCGATGCCAAAAATTCTTCGAAGATTTGCCGATTCTTACATGGAAGGTTTATTTTTGCATTAAATAAGCAATTTGGAAAATGGTTAACAAGGTTTTTTTAATTGGTAATTTGGGAAGAGACCCAGAAGTGAGGCATATAGATGGAGGATCGGTGGTAGCCAATTTTTCCTTGGCTACCAATGAGAATTATAAAGACAAGGCGGGCGAATGGCAAAAAATAACAGAGTGGCACGATGTAGTTGCTTGGGGCAATTTGGCTGAATATGCGGAAAAATGGCTTAAAAAAGGCAGCCTTATTTTTGTTGAAGGAAAACTCACCCACAGAAAATACCAAGACAAAGAGGGAGTTGAGCGCTATAAAACAGAAGTCAAAGCGGTGTCAATCAGAATGATGGAGAAAATGGGTGTCGAGAGCATTTCAGGAGACACTCACTCGGCTACAAGACAATCCGATATACCAATTATGGAAGACTCGGGAGATGACCTTCCTTTTTAAGAAAAGGAATATTGTTTAACAAACCACGGTATTTTGGACCCCGACCCTTATTCGAAACTTAATTTATTTTGGCTGGTTGTAACGGACCCGTCTTTGATATCTTTGATATGGACAGGTGTGGCCATACTGGTGCTGCTTTTTATATCTGCTATGGTGTCAGGGTCAGAAGTAGCCTTTTTTTCTTTATCCCCCAACGACTTTCATCAGCTATCACAAGAAGAAGATTCTGCTTCTAAGCGTATTCTTAAACTCAGAGACAAGCCCCGGTCATTATTGGCCACCATATTGATAAGTAACAATTTGGTTAATATTGCCATTGTTATATTATCTGACTATTTCATTGGTTCTGTATTATCTGACAAAACTACTGAAACCTGGTCACTGGCCTTGTCAGAGACCTTTTCGGGTCTTAATATTGGCCATGAACAGTGGGCCATTTTTATTGGTTTTGCCATAACTACGGTTTTGGTTACATTTTTCTTGGTGTTGTTTGGAGAAATAACCCCTAAGATCTACGCAAATTCAAACAATATCAAAATGGCCAAAAACACATCGGGCATGCTGTATGTATTGGACAGTATGTTTAGCCCGCTGAGTCGTATGTTGGTCAAAAGCACAATATATATAGAAAAACGCTATCAAAATAAACTCCAATCTGACAAAACCTCTAGAAAAGAAGAAATAGATCGTGCAATCGATTTAACTGTAATTCATGAAAAAGACGCAGAAAGGGAAAGGTCTATATTAAAGGGTATCATAAAGTTTGGTGATGTTTCCGTAAAAGAAATTATGCGAGCCCGTGTGGATATAGTAGCGTTGGACTTCGAGGCAGACTTTAAAGAGGTAATGTCAGTGATACGCGAGTCTGGTTATTCCAGAATGCCCGTTTATAAAGACTCTTTGGATGATATCACAGGCGTACTCTATATCAAGGATTTGTTGGGGCACTATCAGGAGGGACCTTCGTTTTCCTGGCAAGAAAAAATCAGGGAACAAGTGATGTATATCCCAGAGGCCAAAAAGATTGACGAAGTGTTGAAGTCTTTTAGGGCACAGCGCACCCATATTGGAATAGTTGTAGACGAATATGGCGGAACAGCGGGCCTTGTTACCTTAGAAGATATTATGGAGGAAGTGATAGGTGAAATCAGGGATGAATTCGACGATGATCTGGAGGTGCTTTACGAGAAAAAAAGCGAGACAGAATATGTTTTTGACGGCAAAACCATGATCAATGACATGTGCAAAATACTCAAAATAGACAAAGAGCTGTTTACTGAAATTAGGGGAGATGCCGATTCGGTCGCGGGTTTGTTTTTACAAATGTTTGGTCAGCTGCCAAAGAAAAACACCGAAGTGAAGTTCGGTCAGTTTATTTTCAAGGTGGTATCGGTAAATAAAACCCGGATAGAAAAGATTCAGATAACACTGATTAAAAGTTGATTATGACAAGGATACTGTTTTTAGTTGGTGTTGTTTTAATGATGGTGTCCTGCGAAGAAACAGCACAAGTACCAAGACCACGAACCTATCCGCGAGTTATTTTTCCAGAAAAAAGCTACCAGGCATACACTCCAAAAGATTGTCCGTTTAGTTTTGATATACCGAGTTACGCCAAGGCAGAAAGAGATTCTGTTTTTTTTGATGAAAAAGCTCCAAATGATTGCTGGACAAACATTTATTACCCCGATTTTAACGGCCAACTTTACTGTAGCTATTATCCAATAAACAGTGAGAGAGAATTACAGCAGTTGATTGACGATGGACATAAAATCACCTCTAAGCACATCATACGGGCGGATTTTATTGACGAAAAAATAATACAAAAACAAGGTAACGTTTATGGTGTCCTCTTTGAAGTAGAGGGTGCAGCAGCGTCAGGAATACAATTTTATCTGACCGATAGTACTCGCCATTTTTTTAACGCCGCCCTATATTTTAACGCAGAAGTCCGGCCGGATTCTATAAAGCCCATTTTTGAATTTGTAAAAGCAGATGTTCTGCGTATGCTTGAATCTTTTGAGTGGCAATAAGGTATGACAACAAGGGTCAATTTTACCTTATATAGAGAATAATCAGACACACTGTATATCATTAGCATTTTCTGTTTTTTTTGAAGATTGATTTATATTCTTTAAGGGATGATTGAGGAACTCGTATTTTAAACAATGCTCATCGGCCAGGTGAACCAACAGGAAAAGTTTGGGTTAATTATCACATTTTGCCCGCGACTATGTATTTTTGAAAAAAAACCTCAATGAATAAATTAATAGCATGCATATATGTAATTTGTCTTGGCTTCAGTGTCAATTTGCTAGCACAAAAACAAGTATATATACCTCAGGAATGGCGCCAAGGGCAGTTTGATTATAGCTTTGACCGCTCTGCAGAATCAGACAATTTCGTCATTTTTTGGGGACCAAAAGTGGCGTCAGATCCAACGAAGTCCAGTCCTGATATCGCATTTGACCCGGCCTTTATTCTTGAAACAGCAGAAGATCTATATCGATTTTATATTGACGATATGCGATACATTCCTGGCGACAGCGGCCTGATTACAGAATGGAAGATTATTTTAGTATTGCTGCATACATGGGAGGGAGTCGAAGGATGGGCGTTTGGAGGCAACTATGATGGTGTAACAGGGGCGATGTGGATGCATCCTCATGCCGCGCAAGATGGCCCCACCCTGGCACATGAGTTTGCTCATGCACTGCAAAACTATACTTGGATGATGTATCCGGGTCATGGTTTTGTTAATCATTCATATGTAGGTTTTTTTTGGGAAACTCATGCAGAATTTATGGCCATGCAGCGTTATCCACAAGTGGCCAGGTATTTTGATATTTCACGTTGGATGAATACAGCACAATTTCACTGGAGTTCTACACGGCATCATTATCAGGCATTTATGTTTCTTCAGTATTTGAAAGAAACAGTGGGAATGGAAATAATACATCGTATGTGGCGTGAATCAAACATAGGCGAACACCCCTTAGAAACGCTTAGGCGCCTTACCGGCAAGAGCCAGGAAGAGCTTAATAATATGTTTGGTGATTATGCCAGAAGGAATGTAAACTGGGATTATGAAAATGGACCCCTGCTGCGCGATGCAGTAGCTGCTTTGCCCGAGGTCTTTAAGCTCAACCCAACCGTTATTCCCGATCAGGTAGGCCGAGGTATATATAGAATTCAAGACCATCGGGCACCGCAAGATTATGGTTATAATATAATTCGCATTATTCCAGAAATTCCCGATAGCTGCACGAAAAGAGAGTTTTATTTGAAATTCGAAGGAATTCGGGACAACAATGACGAAGGAGGTTGGCGTTATAGTGTAGTAGTAATTCAGGAAGACGGTAACACGCGATACACACCTATATTTAGTGAAAACGGAGAACACGCTATAGATTGGGGCTTGAGCGACAAGGAGTGTTTTTTAGTGGTTTCGGGGGCTCCAACTGTTCATCACAATTATGACTGGGAGATTGGTTTTCCTAAAATTTACAGATATCCTTACACCTTTCATCTTATAAATGCCTATGCATCAGGACACGAGCCAGGGTTTAGGCAGCAAGAGTATAATGAGCCTGGAAGTCCACACCCCAACGGTGGAGGATTTGTAGCTTCTACTGCATATGCAGCCCCTACTGCATATGTTGCACAAGGTGCAATGGTTTTGGATAGGGCAAGGGTGGAAGGTGAAGCTCGACTGGAAGGGTATGCGGTTATAAAACACGATGCAGTTTTGAGAGACAGGGCCATTATATCCGATTATGCGCTTGTTGGAGAAAATGCTCAAATAGAAGGTGACGCGCGAGTTGAAGGATTTGCACGTATTTGGGGAGGTTGCAGGATTTTTGGAATGGCCCGTGTATCGGGACACAGCTGTCTCTTTGGCACAGCTGTTTATGAACAGGCAAATATCGGAGACAATACTTTTTGCTGGGGGGCTTCTTTACATGGCAATGTTCAGTTGGGTGGCGACGCAGAGTATTTCAGACCATGTGACAAGGGTGTTTACATGCAGGTTCAAGGCGCTTATGGTCGTGATTGTGATGGACTTACAGATCATCCTGCGAATATTGAAGTTAACAGATCATTTTCTTGGCCCTCGGCCGAGTACATGGCATTTAATATTCCTACGGATTGTGGTTTTGTGAGTTTTGTTGATGACAATAATCCTCAAGGGTCTGTAAAAGTATATCCAAATCCAGTAAAGGATAAGCTGGTATTAGAGGGTCCCGGTTCGGGTGAGTGGCTACTGATGCAGATGAGCGGTGCGTGTGTGGCCCGGGGAGTGCTAACTGGATCAACGACGGATATTGAGCTCAACTCGATGCCTGCTGGCATGTATATCTTAAAAGTAATTCAGCAAGGCAGACATAAAACCATTCGAATTGCAGTACAGCAATAAGATGAGCACGAAATTTCACATTTACAATAAGCGCGGGCAGAGTTCGGGGTTGTTGTTGAAATGAGTGTGGTGCAAAGTGGAGATATGGTTGCCCCAAATTATCTTGAACAGCAGAACAACCTTAATTCCAGACTTCCGCACCGGGACACCCAAAAACTCACCCGTCAAAGTTGCTATATTTTTAAAAGATGATTTTACTTTACGCAGACAGAACTGAATTTTGGCTTTAATGAGCTGAAAATGTGACACTTAAAAGATGTTGGCCAAGGTTTAGTGGGTCCCGGTTGATTTTTTCTTGCTATAGGTCACGTTTCCTGACTTCCGCACTGGGACACCCACAATAGCCGCATTTATAAAATCATGCTGCATGAATTGTTGTTATTGAATCAGTTGGTTGGGTGATGAAGATTCTCGCCGCAACTTATTTTTGTGCCTTATAAACCCTGTACCAGGCAATGCAAGTAAACAATATATTTGGGATCCATACCCCAAGTATAGCAGGAAGAATTTTGCCTTGGGCAAAGGTTACTGAAAATTTGGAAAGCACGATATAAGCAGCCCCAAGCGAAACGCCAATAGCAAGGTGAACACCCATGCCTCCTCTTACTTTTCGTGCTGCAACAGCCATACCTATTATCGTCAGTATAAGTAAAGTATAAGAATCGGCAGTTCGCCGATGTATTTCAATTTCAAGTACGCGAGTGTCAGAAATACCGCGCTTTTTTTCTTCCTGTATATAGCGATTTATGTAAGGAGTGGTCATCATCTCGCGCTGGTTTTTAAATCGAATAAAATCGGAAGGGCGCATATTTAGGGTAGTATCAAACGATCCGCCTACATGTTTTTCCATTTTTTCTATCTCTCCATCAAAGGTGTATCGGGTATAATCGCTTATTCGCCACTGTTCAACATCAGGGATCCATTCAGCTTTTGAGGCTTTAATCATTTGTTTGACTTGCAAACTATCCATCATTTCAATACGAAAGTCTGAAATACTATTATCCTCTTCTCTAAAGTATCGAACATAAACCTTGCTGTTATCGTCTAAAAACAAATGAATATTGGAACCGCGATCGTAATCTTTGTTTCCTTTATAGATATACTTGTTTTCAAAATCAATTCGTTTTTTGTTGGCCAACGGGATAAACCAATGGTTGCTTACTAAATGAGGAACAGCAATAATCAAAGCAGTTAAAAGGTACGGCACCATAAGTCTTCTGAAAGAAACCCCTGCGTTTAACACAGAAATAATTTCTGCGTTATATGCAAGCCGCGAAGTAAAAAAGATAACAGAGATCAGGGCAAAAAGGGGCCAAAGTAAAATGTTGATATTTAGCAAAAAATAAAAATAATAGTCAAATACTACCTGGTAAAGGGTGAGTTTTTCATTTACAAAACTCTCCACTTTTTGGCTCGCATCAATAACCCATGATATCAAAGTAAAAATTACGCAGGTAAACACAAATGTGCCGAAATATTTACCAATAATATACCTGTCCAAAATGGTCAGCATAATATTTTAGAGTTTACGCGTAATTATAGGTAAAATATTGCTTTTCCAGGCGCTAAATGTTCCCTCTAGTATTTTTAGCCGTGCTTCGCCTACCAACCACAAGTAGAACCGCAAGTTTTGTAATGAAGCAATTTGCATTCCAAGGAATTCGCCACTATGAATTAAGTGCCTTAGATAGGCACGTGTATATGGCGTTGATGTTTCGTGAAGACCGGGGTCGATAGGTGAAAAATCTTTTTTCCACTTTTCGTTTTTTATATGCAATATACCCTCTGTTGTGTAAATAAGGCCATGTCGTGCATTGCGAGTAGGCAATACACAGTCAAACATGTCTACCCCTAAAGCGATACATTCCAATATGTTTTCTGGTGTTCCAACCCCCATGAGATAGCGGGCGTGTTGTGCAGGAAGAATCGAACAGCACAATGCTGTCATTTCGTAAAGCTGTGTAGCGGGCTCTCCGACAGAAAGCCCACCAATGGCATTTATTGTACGGTTTTTTGCAGCAATATAATGTGATGAGGCCTCTCTAAGATCTTTGTATACACTGCCCTGGACAATTGGTGCAAGCACTTGCGGATAACCATAATTTGATTCCGTTTCATCAAATCTTTGCAAGCAGCGATCCAACCAACGGTGTGTAAGTGAAAGCGATCTTGAGGCATAATTATAATCGCACGGATAAGGGGTACATTCATCAAATGCCATAATAATATCCGCCCCAATGATTCTCTGAATATCCACAGCGTGCTCTGGCGAAAAAAAATGTTTAGAGCCATCAATGTGCGACATGAATTGTACCCCCTCTTCTTTTATCTTTCGGCGTTGACTTAATGAGTATACTTGATAGCCGCCACTGTCCGTAAGCATTGGTTTTTTCCAGCCAATAAACTGGTGCAACCCTCCCGCAGATTTAATGGTATCTAAACCTGGCCTTAAATAAAGGTGGTAAGTGTTACCCAGAATAATTTGCGCTTTAATATCCTGATCTAATTCATGTTGGTGTACGGTTTTTACCGTCCCAACTGTTCCAACAGGCATAAAAATAGGCGTCATTATGTCCCCATGTGCAGTATGCAGCACGCCTGCACGGGCGGAGGAATTTGGATCACAAGCTTTTAAGTCAAAAAATGGATGCATAATTCGTAAAGATAAGAAAGGGTTTAGGCCCCGCCGAAACGTGTTGTGTCAAGTTTAATAAGCACAGACATCATAAGCCCAAAGCCTAACAGAGAGGATCCTCCATAACTCATAAAAGGCAAAGGTATACCTATAATAGGAACCAAGCCCATAGTCATACCTATGTTTATGAAAAAATGAAAGAACAAAATACCTAATATACAGTAAATATAGTTTCGCACAAAATGGAGCCGCTGTCTTTCTGCCATCAAAACTAGTCTATAAAAAAGAGCCAAATAAAGCCCAACGACCACAATCGTTCCGATGAAACCATGTTCTTCTCCCACAGTGCAAAAAATGAAATCTGTAGATTGCTCAGGCACATAGTTGAGTTTTGTAAGCGTCCCCTGCAAGTAACCTTTTCCTTGTAGACCACCACTACTTATGGCCATTTTTGACTGTACTAGGTTATAAAGGGAGCCCTGGGGGTCGCATTTTTCGGGATGGAGCCAAACATTAATACGATCTTGTTGATGCGGCGCAAGTACATTGTCAAAAGTATAATTAGCAAAAAAGGCCAACCCAGAACCGATGGCAAGACTGGGTAACAATATGAGCATCATGCGCACCTCCCCTTTACGCCAGGCAGAAAAAGCAAGCAATGAAAAAAGAGCTAAATCTAAAAAAATAGCATAAAGTTCCAGAGATTCAATCACTGCTATAATATTAGTAATAAACAGCATGCCTAGACCTGTAAACCAATACAGTTTATCTTCTTTGGATGAAATTATACCTGCAATGGCCATTAAAAACAAGAGCATAATAATCACCGAGGTGTTGAAAAGCAAAGCACCGATAAACACTCCGACTAAAAATGTGCCAATAAAAAAGTAAACCGGAGAGAGGCCTTCCCTGAATAACAAGATCAAAAATGATAAAAACACGAGTGCAGAGCCGGCATCAGGCTGTAAAAGAATCAGAAAAACGGGAGAAAGTAGCAGCCCAGCTATATTTATATTGTTGACCTTCCCCCCTAATTTAAAGGCCTTTGCACTAGAATAATTGCTAATGGCAAGGCTAGTACCAAACTTGGCAAGCTCGGCAGGCTGAAAGCTAAATCCCATAAAAGAAAACCAGGCAGTAGCCCCTTTAATGTTATCTCCAACAAAAAGAACAAGAATTAAAAGGAATATAGAAAAGGCATAAATTAGATAGGAAAAAGTGCGCCAAAACTTCCACTCAATAATTTGTACGGCAAAAAACAACAATAAAGTAATGCCTATAAACATAAGCTGTTTGCCAGCAGATGTTCCCAAATCAAAAAGCGAGGTCGGGTTTTTTTCGTTATACCCAACAGCAAAGATCATAAACCAGCCAATGATCATCAGACTAAACCAAAGAGCTATAGTTATGGTATCAGCTTGTCCGGCGAGTCTATTTCTCTGGGGCATAGTTT
Organism: uncultured Saprospiraceae bacterium; assembly: GCA_964449535.1. Lineage (GTDB taxonomy): Bacteria > Bacteroidota > Bacteroidia > Chitinophagales > Saprospiraceae > SLDF01. The sequence goes on along the minus strand of CAYUZA010000002.1, from coordinate 23,886 downwards.
TTAATGATTATACAAGAGCTCTAGTACTTCAATCTCGTCCTGTATGGGAAATGCACCAGCAAACTCTTTTTTCAGCAAATGTTGCAAAGGAGCGGCATCCTTTTTATATAAAAACGCGCCTGCCCTAACCTGATAAAGAGGGTCTTTAAATATCCAGGTAAAAGGCACGCCAGGATATTTTTGTTTTAATGTTTTTAAGGTAATCTCCATTGTGCGCCTATCCGTAGTTGAAAAGAACTGAATTCTCCAACCCATAACTTTCTCGCGGTTTTTAACAGCCTCTATGTACTCGGAGAGGGAATTGCGCACACATGCCTCTTCTCTCCAATTCACTTGTTGGCCAAACGCAATGTGGGCGTGAATGAAAAAAGAAAAAACAACAAAAAAAAGACCTTTACGGCAACCTATCATGTATGCTAAGCATTGATCAATTCAAGCGAGGCGGAAGTTCCCAGCAAGTCAGCTCCAGCCTGCAGCAGCGCTAACGCCTGAGAGCGGGTCCGAATACCCCCAGAAGCCTTAATCCTGGCCTTTTGTCCTACCAGGCTTTTGAGGTGTTGCACACTTTCTACAGTTGCGCCCTGGCCCATAAAGCCGGTGGAGGTTTTAAACACATCAACACCGCTTTCAATACCCAATTCCACTAATCTGGCGCACTCCTGCTCAGTAATGATGCTGGTTTCCAGAATAAGCTTAATGGTTTTGCCTTTCAAATGCGCAGATCGTGTAAGGGTTTCAATTTCATTGGCAACATAAGCCCAATCTCCACTTTTGACTGCCGCTATATTTACAACAACATCTGCATCGTCTGCCCCTTCATCCAAAGCCCTCCTTAATTCTTCGTTCTTGACTGCAGTCACATGAAAACCCATAGGAAATCCAACTACAGTTACAATTTTCAATGGTTTTCCCTCTGCCCTTCGGCAAATATCCCTTATAAAATATGGAGGAATGCAAATGCCATAAAGTTTGTGGGTAAGCGCCTCGTCCAGTAAATTTTGGGCAGACAGTATGTCCATATCCGCTCTTAAAAGCGTATGCTCTATTTTATTTGCAATGTTCATGGTACGATTTCCTAGTCTCAAAGATAACCAAAAAATAACTAACCACAATTGAAAAAACAACCCACTTTAAGGGCACTTTTCTAAACAACTGACAGTCTGATGATTAATTTCCGTGGCAATGTTTATATTTTTTCCCACTTCCACAGGGACAAGAGTCGTTTCTGCCTATTTTTTTATCCGCACGAACTACAGTTTCTACTTTTGGTGCCGGTGCACCACTGTTAGCGGACTGCGCCTGCTGCTCATTGTTTCGGCTTACTTGCGTTTTGTTGAAGTTTGTTTTCTGAACTTTGCCCTCTTCTAAATTGCGACCGGAGTGAATAAGTAGCTTTCCCTTAAGCAAATAGGCCGTCACATCGTGATTAATCTTGAAGACCAACTGTTCAAATAAGTTATATGCCTCCATTTTGTATATTACCAAGGGGTCTTTTTGCTCAAAAGATGCAGCTTGTACGGATTCTTTTAATTCATCCATGTTGCGAAGGTGCTCCTTCCAATTTTCATCAATTAGGGCCAATGTAACCGTTTTTTCAATATCTCGAAGCACGGATCTACCCATAGACTGGTATGCATCATTTAAGTCAGCTGATACATTGATAACAGAGCTTGACCCATCCGAATATGGAAGCGCTATCCTTTTATAACGGTGACCTTCGTTTTCGAACACATTCTTTATGGTTGGATATAGGGTGTTGGCAAAGTGATCTTCTTTTTGTTCATAAAATGAATACACCTGATCTAATAATTTGTGAGACAATGTGTCTGCATTGTTGCTATCAAATTCGGAACGAGTAATCGTAATGTCTAATCCGATTGCCCTGATTATATCTTCGCGGAAATCGTCATACTGACCATGTCTCTTTGCCTCTGCAACCAAAGATTCAATCAGGCCAGTGAACATCATATTTATATCTACGGCCAACCTCTCTCCTGAAAGCGCGTTGTTTCGCTTCCGATAGATCGCTTCCCGCTGAATATTCATTACATCATCATATTCCAGCAATCTTTTGCGTACACCAAAGTTGTTTTCCTCCACTTTTTTCTGGGCGCGCTCGATAGATTTGGTTACCATGCTGTGTTGGATTACATCTCCATCTTTATGCCCCATGCGATCCATGAGTTTTGCTATTCGCTCCGAGTGAAACAAACGCATTAAATTGTCCTCTAAAGAAACGTAAAACTGAGACGTTCCCGGGTCGCCCTGGCGTCCAGACCTCCCGCGCAACTGTCTGTCTACCCTTCTTGAATCGTGTCTTTCAGTACCAATTATAGCCAATCCTCCTGCCGATTTAACGGCGTCGTTAATTTTTATATCCGTACCTCTACCTGCCATATTGGTTGCGATGGTAACTTTTCCTGCCTGGCCCGCCTCAGCTACAATGTCCGCTTCGCGCTGGTGTTGCTTCGCGTTTAGAACATTGTGCTCAATGCCGCGAAGCTTGAGCATCCGACTAAGCTTTTCGGAAATATCAACGGATGTAGTACCCACCAGTATAGGCCTACCGGCTTGACTGAGTTGCACGACTTCTTCAATTACGGCATTATATTTTTCCCGATTGGTTTTGAAAACCATGTCTTCCCGGTCTTGTCTGCGAATAGGTTTGTTGGTCGGAATTACGACTACATCTAGCTTGTAAATTTCCCAAAACTCCCCTGCCTCCGTTTCGGCGGTGCCGGTCATACCTGCCAGTTTGTGATAAAGTCGGAAATAGTTTTGCAAAGTAATGGTCGCATACGTTTGCGTTATTTCTCCGATTTCAACATTTTCTTTGGCTTCTAAAGCCTGGTGCAAACCATCAGAATAACGGCGCCCTTCCATCATACGCCCCGTTTGTTCGTCCACGATCTTGACCTGCCCATCGATTACGACATATTCTTCGTCTTTTTCAAACATTGAATAGGCTTTCAAAAGCTGATTGATCGAATGGAGGCGCTGAGACTTGACCGAATAATCTTGAGTCAACTGTAGTTTTTGGTTGCTTCGCTCTTCAGCAGTAAGAGTTGTGTTACTGTCCAGCTCTTGCATTTGAGCAGCAATGTCTGGTAAAATGAAAAAATTAACATCAGATTCGCCTTTTGCTAAAAATTCCGCACCATGATCTGTCAGCTCAACTTGTCGATTTTTCTCATCAATTGTAAAATATAAAGGAGCATCTACCTTGTGCATGTTTTTTGACTGCTCCTGCATATAGAAGTTTTCAGCCTTTTGAAGCATTACTTTTACGCCCTCCTCACTTAAAAACTTGATAAGCGGCCTATATTTTGGGAAAGCTCTGTGTGCACGAAGTATAGCCATGCCGGCCTCACCTTCTTCATATCCGGTTCGACCTTCTCCAAACAACTTGCGCGCCTCGGCCAAATAATCTGTAGCCAATTTACGTTGGGCAGCTATTACCTTTTCAACTTTTGGCTTCAGCTCCATATATTCCTGGACCTCATGACCCTGTGGTACCGGTCCGGAGATGATAAGTGGAGTTCTGGCATCATCAATCAACACGGAGTCAACCTCATCCACCATGGCAAAGTGATGTTTGGTTTGTACTAGTTCTTCCTGGCTGACCACCATATTGTCGCGCAAGTAATCAAACCCAAACTCATTGTTAGTGCCATATGTTATGTCTGCACGATAAGCCTTTTTTCGTTCAGGAGAATGTGGACGGTACTTGTCAATACAATCAACCCTTAACATTAAAAACTCAAATAAGGGGCCTACCCATTCTGAGTCACGCTTGGCCAAATAGTCATTGACCGTGATAATGTGAACCCCCTGTCCGGAAAGCCCGTTTAAGTAAGCCGGCAAGGTTGCAACTAACGTTTTACCCTCGCCGGTAGCCATCTCTGCAATCTTACCATCATGCAAAACCATACCCCCTATAAGCTGAACATCATAATGCAGCATATCCCACTTTATGGTATTGCCGCCTGCGGTCCACTGCGTCTTCCAAGTAGCTTCTTCTCCATTTATGGAAATATAGGCACGTGATACGGCCAAATCGCGATCATGTTCGGTGGCAGATACCAACAACTCATCGTTTTCTTTGAATCGCCGTGCTGCTTCTTTTACTACAGCAAAGGCTTCAGGAAGAATTTGTTTTAAAACAACCTCCAATTCCTGATCTCGCTGTTTGCGCAACCGATCGACCTCATGAAAATATTGGTCTTTAACTAAAATGTCCAGCTCTTTGGAAGCCTCCTCTCTTAATCGAAGAATTTCTTGATCTGTTTCTTTCAATGTATCGGCTATCCGCTGTTTGAACTCTTGCGTTTTCGCCCGAAGGGCATCATGGCTCAAACTTTGGTAGGATTGATAGAACTGATTTATTTTTTCAATATTGGGCTCATAAATTTTGACATCGCGATCGTATTTAGTACCAAATACTTTTTTTAGCGACTCATTTATAAATTTAATCATTCGAACATGGTTTTCGTAAGTACAATATATTGCAAAGATAGTGGTTATTTGAACGCATTCCTTGATTAGCACTCTGCACATTTTATGCCATTTCATTATCTTGTTGAAAAACAAGACATAATGTCAGGAGCCAAATAAATTCAGCGCATCTTATTTATGGAAAACTATAACTAGTTGTTATAAGCAATGCGAACAAGTTTAAGCCTATTACGACGTACACTAGGAATAATAAAGTCATTGGAACTTACCTGTAAAGACTGACTAACTTGCAGTCGTAGATCTTGTCTATTGGTATTTAATACATTTCTCCGCTCACTAAGCCCGCCACCTGTTAATACATATTCACTAACGGTGTTTTCATTTTTAATCTCATCATTGTAAACGATACGCAGGGCAGACGGGGTTTCAAAAATGAAAAAAGAGGAAAAAAGCGCATCGTCATCAAAGGAGTACTGTTTTTTGGGCAATCTTTTCTGCCAATGGCTCTCTCCTTGTGGGGACAAGGCTATGGCATACATATCATCATAATAATAATCAATGGCAAAGCGCATACCATAAAAATCCCTTCGCCCCTGATAAAGACTTCGCTCATATTCTCGTCTTTCTTCAAATATAGCAACGATGCCCCCATCTTTTCTTATTATCATTTTTTCAAAATAAAGATCGCTTATGCCCTCTGCGCGTGATTTTCTACCAGATCGATTGGTTGGTAACAGCCCCGGATCTAGTCCGATTGTCTTAAAAGGCACCCACAATCCCGCAGCAACATCAAAAGTAGTGAATGCAAGCCCAAGCGTTTCGGTCCCGCTTCTATCCATGTATGGTGCTGCAAAAACAAGTTGTCTGTTAGACTCGTCAAGCCGGAATTGGGGTTTTGACAGAGGTATGGCACCAAGTTTTAGAGGAAATAAAACGGGTTGGGCGACATCAATGCCTGAAAGAATTAAAGTCAGCTCATACTCTTCCTTTCGTTGAAACCCACTTTTGTTGTCCAGGACAATGAAAAGTTCACCAATATTACTGAGCATGATATGTCTAAATCGCTCCCGAAAGTCTAGTGAAACCAGACTATAAACATGCTCTGCCACCAACTCTAATCTTACCAGATCTAAGAAAAAAACCATTAATTGATCTTCTTTGTCTAAAGCATGAAGAGCGGACCTGCTACGGTCGTCTGACATGGTTATTTTAAACTCTGGAAATATCCCAACCCATGGCATATCTTTGATTAACAGGGAGTCTTTAGGGTTGCCTTGTCCATCGAAACGAGCCAAATGTAAGGATAGCCGCTCTTTCAACGGCCGTATAAAATATACATCTATGGTCTGCTTTCCTGGAATGACACCAACTATGGTGTTTTTTTTGCCACCTAATTCTAGGTTTTTTTCTAAGATTAGCGCCATTTTTTGATCAAACCCATACAGGGTTACATCAGAAGATGTTTCTTTCGATAGCAATACTCGCCCCTCAAACAACCCTATTAAATCATAATTAGCATCCCGGCTCATAGCAACTTCGTCAGATACCATTACTACTTGACCATAACCCAAAGTATGTATTAGGCAAATGTTGACGAAAGGGCACCAAAGAAAAACTACAATAATCAGGTTGCGTATATCCATAAACAGAATGGTAACAAAACAAAGATAGAACAAGTAAACCACTTATTGAGTTGATCCGGGCCATCAATAATCCATAGTTTAAAACAAACGACCAATCCCTATTTAGTATTCAGATATATGGTATTTGGGGTGGATTGTGTCCCTGCACCTTGTACTTGATGTACAAGCACAGGCCGATACCTTGGCCAGACTGGGCAAACATAAAACCGGCGTAGGGTGCCTCTACATTAAAAAGCTGGCCGATGTTGACACAGCTTTACTGGAGCAACTGATCGTTGAAGCTCTGCGGGGAAAGTAAGGGTGACTTAAAACCTGTCTTAACGGCACTAGAAATATTCATATAAAGGGTATTTGGGGTGGATTGTGTACCTTAGCACCGCAAAAAACTAACCCAATGAATAAGCGTATAATTGAGTGTGTTCCGAATTTTAGCGAGGGCCGAGACAAACAAATTCTAGACCAAATTGCTCAAGCAATTATATCTGTTGATGGTGTAACCTTGTTAGATATGGATCCGGGTATGGCCACAAACCGAACGGTCTTTACCTTCGTAGGAGAGCCCGAACCTGTAATCGAAGCAGCATTTAAGGCGATACAAAAAGCTGCAGAGCTTATCGACATGTCAAGACATCAGGGTGCTCATCCTCGTATGGGGGCCACAGATGTGTGCCCATTGGTGCCTGTGAGCGGAATAACCATGGAAGAGGTTGTTGTTTACGCTCGACAACTTGCCGAACGGGTTGGAAGGGAACTTGGTATTCCTGTTTATTGCTATGAAGAAGCTGCGTTTTCAGAAATACGTAAAAATTTGGCAACAATAAGGGCCGGCGAGTACGAAGCGCTGCCAGAAAAACTACTCAAACCAGAGTGGAAGCCTGATTTTGGACCCGCATTGTTTAACAAACGGTCTGGTGCTACAGTCATTGGCGCACGTGACTTTTTGATCGCATACAATGTAAATCTAAACACCACTTCTGTACGTAGAGCAAATTCAGTAGCCTTTGACGTTCGCGAACAAGGGCGTGTTTTACGCGAAGGACATCCAGTAACGGGTAAAATAGCTGTGGATGCCGATGGCAACCCTATCCGGATTCCAGGTGTCTGCCCGGGGGTAAAAGGCATAGGATGGTACATAGAAGAGTATGGTATAGCACAAGTATCAATGAATATTACCGATACTCGAAAAAGCACTTTACACGATGTATTTGAAGCTTGTTGCACCAGCGCTTCCAATCGCGGAATGCGCGTCACGGGCTCTGAACTCGTAGGATTGGTACCATTGCAAGTTATGCTGGATGCGGGTAGATATTTTTTACAAAAACAAGAGAGGTCTACCGGGGTTTCTGACAAAGAGTTGATACACATTGCTGTCAAGTCTTTGGGACTAGACGAGTTGTCTGCTTTTGATCCAGACAAAAAGATTATAGAATATCAGCTTCGCAAAAAGGAAGATGAACGTTTGATAAACATGTCTTTACATGCATTTGTAGATGAAACGGCATCCGAAAGCCCAGCACCTGGAGGGGGCAGTGTTGCCGCTATGGTCGGCTCTCTTGGTGCCGCCCTTAATGCAATGGTTGCCAATCTCTCTGCGGCCAAAAGGGGATGGGAGCCCCAATATGCTTTCTTTTCTGCACAGGCTGAAGCCGCCCAAGCCATTAAAAAAGAGCTTCTCTTCTTGGTTGATGAAGACACCAGGGCATTTAACGCTATAATGGAAGCATTTGCGCTACCCAAAAACGATGACAAAGAAAAGGCGCAGCGAAAAACAGCCATTCAGCAAGCTACGCTGCATGCCATTGAAGTTCCATTTCGCGTTCTTGAAGTAGCAGCGTCTATTATGGAAATCGCTCAACAAATGACTCAAAAAGGTAATCCTAACTCTCTCTCAGATGCCGCAGTAGGTGCACTTTGTGCCCGAACAGCAGTTTATGGTGCTTATCTCAATGTATGTATCAACGCAAGCTCTTTGGATGATAAGGCATTAGTAGAACAGTATTTAGAAAAAAGCAGGGTCTTGTTGGAAGACACGATAGCCAAAGAAAAGGCTATTCTACAATATACTTTAAATTCACTATTGCCGCCCACTACTTAATTGAGCAAGCCTTGATTCTAGACTGAGATAATCAATTTGGAGCATGTCAGGTAACACCAAATGTGCTGCTTGCAGCGTTTTCTGATCGCCTATACCAACACAGAACATTCCTGCGCGCAAAGCAGCTTCAACTCCTGATTGTGCGTCCTCAAAAACAACACAATATTCTGTCTTTATCTGTAATTCGGACGCAGCGGTTAGAAACACTTCCGGATTCGGTTTGGCTTCTTTTACAATATTGCCATCTATAATTACATCAAAAAAAGATGTCAGATTAACTTTTTCTAAAATGGTTCGAGCGTTTTTACTGGCAGATCCAAGGGCTATCTTTTTGTTGGCTGACCTAAGCGTGCTTAACAACGCTTGAACGCCCGGCAAAACTTCTTTTTCTGTCATTTGGTCGATGTACTCAAGATACCATTCGTTTTTTTGGGCGGCCATTTTTTCTTTTTCCAATGCAGTAGCATTGATGCCACCTATCGACAATATGATTTCTAAAGAACGAGCTCTACTAACTCCTTTTAGGTCTTCGTTTTGCGCCTCCGTAAAATCAAAACCAAGTTGATGGGCAAGTCTTCGCCACGCAAGAAAATGGTATTTGGCCGTGTCCACGATCACGCCATCCAAGTCGAAAATATAAGCTGAAATTTCAAATGGTTTCATCGTATCATTTTGTTGCTTTCATTCGTTATATGGGGTATAATATCGCCAAGACTGAACTTAGCGTTATCTTTGTGGGAGCGCTGTAAAGCCGGATTTTACAAAAATACGATTCATGAAAAGATTTTATCAGGTTACCATAACTGCATTTTTGCTCTTTTCGCTATTAGGATTGCAGGCTCAGGCAAAAATAACCTGGGACGATCTTACCGACGTTGTTTTTAAAGAAAAATATGTAAAGTCGGTTGATGCACATTATCTCTTTCCAGAGTTTGGTCCGGATGTAAAAAAATATGACGGCAAGCAGATAATCATCAATGGCTACATGCTTGTGCTCGACCCCAAGGCAGAATTTTATGTCTTGTCAAAAGGTCCGTTTGCCTCTTGTTTTTTCTGCGGAGCAGCAGGACCCGAAACCATTATGGAGGTACAGTTTAAAAACAAAAACCACAAGCGATATAAAATGGATGACAGGGTCACCCTGCGCGGAGTGTTCAAGTTAAATAAGGACGACATCGAACACTGTAATTATATTTTGGAGCTGGCAGAGGAATATTAGTTGATTTAATTTGACAGGTCTTCTGCTGTCACAATATCACCTTGGGCATTGGCATGAAGCCAGGCTTTGGTAGAAGGATCATCGGTATCGTCTGAGAGGGATAAAGTATGTAGTTCCTCAAATCCTTTTGACGTGTTTTCAACGATTTTTTTGTATAAAAACGCATACGAGGCCGAATGGCTTGTTTTTTCTTTTTTACCCGATCTAATTTGAAGTCTACTGTGTAAGGTAGGGTAGTCGTGTTCATCATATGTATATAATTTCCAGCATTGATTTCGATATTCTAAAGCACTCAGGTTTTCTATCCAATCACCCGCATTCAAATAGTGTATTTCTCCATTGTTGGTATTTACCATTTTGTTTTGAGGCTGGTGAATGTGTCCGCACACTACTGTGTCAAAGCCTTTTTCTGCAGCTACCTCTATAGCCTTATTTTCAAAGTCTTGAATAAACTTAACCGCCTGTTTTACGCTCGCTTTTATTTTTCCAGAAAACGAGAACGGCTCCATATTCATTCTTTGTCTTATTTGGTTTATCAAGCGGTTAATTCGTATTAGCCAGTCATATCCATTGCCACCCAAACGCGCTAGCAATGGAGTTGTAATGATGGAGGCGTCAAATATGTCTCCATGAAAAAACCAGATTCTTTTACCGCCAATTTGCAGGACCAACTTGTCTCTTAATGCTATATTTCCCATATCAGTATCGGAAAAACGGCGCAAGAAATCGTCGTGATTTCCAGTGATATAATATACTTTAGTTCCGTCTACAGACATCTTTATAATGTGCTGGATAACTTGAAGATGTGATTTTGGAAAAAATTTTTTCCGAAACTGCCAACCATCAATAATGTCCCCATTTAACACTAAAACACGAGGCCTTATACTTTTTAAATAGGACAATAATTCTTTGGCGTGACAACCATAAGTGCCCAGGTGCACGTCTGAAATTACTGCGAGATCTAATTCTTTTGTATGCATAGCCGCCTAATTGTCAATATAATACAATTTAAACGACCACAATGTAAGCAGCTGGTATAAACTGGCGGTTATCGCCTTGTCAATTGTGTGTTAAATGTCCCTTAAGCAGGTATTAATATACTTTTGTCAATGAGAAGATTAAGCGCAAAATTCTATAAACTGGCTCTGTTGGTACCCTGCTCTAATTTACCTATCCACAAATTGGCTAATCCACCAAGAAGCAAACAAATTCCGGCCAAAATCATAGTATTGATAATCTGCTCTCCCAATAGATTTTTGTACAAAAAGTTTATGCCGCCCAAAGAGGCAACTATTTGTGGAACGACAATAAACATATTAAATATACCCATATAGACGCCCATTTTTTCTTTTGGTAATGCACTAGATAACATGGCATATGGCATAGATAAAACACTACCCCAAGCAATGCCAATGAGCGCAAAAGAAATATTCAGACCGAAGGCAGTTTCTGGTGTCCACAGAGCCATACTTAAAAATCCGGCAGCACCGGCCAGAAGGCTAAACAGGTGGGTTGATCTGCGGTCTATAGTATATCGAGATCCGTAAAAAGCAAGCAATAGGGCAAACGCCATGGAACTTAAACCATAAACGCCCATGGCACTACTGACGGCATTTGCAGCATTGTTATAGGCCATGGAAAGCGTTTCATAGTCTGAAGCGCCTTGCTGCGGCTGGGGCGCATCAAACACAAACTCCGTCAAGGCTGGTGTGGCAAAAGACCACATGGTAAAAAATGCAAACCAGCTGAAAAACTGAACAACACCAAGTTTTTTCATGATTATTGGCATGGAGGCAATGTTGGTCCAAATTTCATGCGCTCCTTTCAGGAAACCTTTAGTTTTGTTTTTTTCTTCTAAAAAGGCTTGCAGGTCTTCCGGCGGATCCTCTGTTGTTGTAAAAATTGTAAATAAGATAGACGCCAAAAACACAAAGGCTCCAATGGCAAAAGAAATGTATACACTATCTGGAATCTGTCCCTCTAAAGCTGTATTGCTTGCACCTAAACGAGTCACTATCCACGGCAAATTAGAGGCAATCCAGGTGCCAATCCCTATTATTAGCGTTTGGATCACAAACCCATAAGATCGTTGCTCGTCTGGAAGTTTGTCTGCAACAAGCGCTCTAAAAGGCTCCATGCTGATATTGATAGAGGCATCTAAAACCCACAAAAATCCTGCTGCCATCCATAGCTCAGAGCTGTAAGGCATAAAAAACAAGGCAAGGCTACTTAGTACAGCACCGATAAGAAAAAATGGCCGCCTTCTACCAAATCGAGTACTCCAGGTGCGATCACTTAAATACCCAATGATAGGCTGTACAATTAATCCGGTGAGCGGGGCCGCAATCCAGAGTAATGGTATAGCATCCTTTTCTGCTCCGAGCGTTTGAAATATACGAGACATATTGGATCCCTGAAGAGCAAATCCAAATTGTATACCCAAAAATCCAAAACTCATGTTCCAGATTTCCCAAAACCCCAGCTTCCGCTTACTTTTCATGCCGAGTTAATTTAAATGTATTAATGCGCTCCTCCTGTGTACTCTTTTCCAGATAGCACAATATAGCCATGTGCCGGAAGATTGAACACTTCTCCCTCATGTATGTCATAGGTTTGACCAGAAAAAACATCTTTCATAGCATGATAATGGGTGTTCAATTCTACTAACTGTGCTTCACCACTAAGATTAACAGCCACAACTACAGCGTCGCCATCTTTTTGCCGTTCAAATGCATACACAGCCTCTCCAGCATTTATTCTGCGTGCTTTGCCTCCAAAAGGCCCATTCCAAAGAGCCTTGTTTTCTTTTTTAAGGGCAAGAAGCTTCTGGTAAAAGGAGGCTTTTGAATAATTGCCCCATTCGATTTGGTCTTTTTCAAAAAAGGCCAATTGTTTGGTTTCACCAGATTCTTGTCCACTATATACAAGGGGCATTCCTGAAAGCGTAAATGCTAACACTGTCATTGCGTCTTCTGCGGCCCCCATTCTTTGACTAGTGGTACCTTTCCAACTGTTTTCATCGTGATTGGATGTAAAATGCATTTGGAAAAAATGCTCCGGATATATGGTATCCTTGTGGGTCAAAAACGAATCAATCGCCGAAGCAGTTTTTTTACCGCTAGCCAACTCATTAAGAATATGATGAAAATGCCATCCGTAATTCATATTGAAGCAAATATCAAAGTGCTCAGGCGCATCTTCCCACTCAGATAACATAAATACAGGCTTTTGCTCATCCAGTGCCTTTCTAACATCTGTCCAGAAGGTTGTTGGTACAAAGCCGGCAACATCACAGCGAAAGCCATCGATATCTGCTTCGCGTATCCAAAACAACATGCTTTCTATCATTGCCTGTCGCATTTCGGCATTTTCATAATTAAGATCTGCTACATCATACCAATCCGTTGCATTTCCATCGTTGTCATAAGCATGACGTATGGTATCCGCTTGTCGCATATACCAGTCCGGATGATTTTTTGCCCACACGTGATCAAAGGCAGTGTGATTGGCCACCCAATCTAATATAACATACATTCCTAAATCATGGGCCTGTTTTACAACTGACTTAAAATCATCTAAAGTACCAAATTCGGGATTTATGGTAGTATAATCTGAAATGGAATAATAACTTCCCATAGTACCTTTTCTTTTTTCAACACCAATGGGTTGTATAGGCATAAACCATAGAATATCTACCCCCATTTCCTTGAGCCTTGGAAGGTGACTGGCAAATGCATTTAGGGTTCCTTCAGGAGTATATTGCCTTACATTTACTTCATAAATATTGGCATTGATGGCCCATGCAGGCATTTTAAGTGGACCTTGCTGCAAAGGAATTTCCGCTTTATCGTCTTCTCCCAATTTTCTTTGGTCAGACGAACAAGATGCACCCGCAAATAAAAGTAGCGCAAATATGCCTAAGGCTAATAAATGTTTAGTTGGATTTTTTTTCATAGGTGTAAACTACTTTTTATATTGATTTACAATGTTTTATATTAATATTTAAATGAATTTGTTTTTAATGTTTAATCTAGCAAATTAATTCTTACTAAGACGATATACATAAAATGTCCAGCTCAGGCCCTCCACTTTATCTTCAACCGGACAACAATGACTGCTGTACATTGCTTCTGGTTTTGTTTTATAACCTGGATCAGCGAATGTTTTAGTTTCGGGTGATTTATTAATTACCACGCGAACCAATTGATCAAAATATCTTCTTTCGAATATCATCACATTCGGATCTTTGCTTTCAATTATGCGAAAACTGCCATAGCTCAAGGCAGGCAGTTGTCTCCGCAACTTACTAAGCATCGAAACCTGCTCTAGCAGTTCTTTTTCCTGCTTTTCCAAACCATCAAACTTCATCATACGTCGGTTGTCCGGATCATTGCCCCCTGTAAACCCTATATCGTCTCCATAATAAATACAAGGCACTCCTGGAATGGTTAGGTTAATGGCATGCATTAATGATAACTTTCGAAATCCCGCTTCCGTTTTTTGCTCTATATTGCGCGTCCAGCCTGCGAGCTTTCCATCTTCATCAAAGCGCACCTCACCTGTAGCCATAGCCATAAATCTGTTTTTGTCCTGATTCCCGCTCATATTGCCCATCAGGTGATGGCTTCCATAGTATTGCTGGCTTTGCTTGAGCCGAAAGGCTAGATTCTCAAATCCGCTGTTCTCTTGACACAAAGCACCTATGGCTGCATCGTAGACGTTGAAATCAAACTGAGCATCCAGTAAACCCGACCGCACATATGATGCTATTAGCTCCGGCGAACCGTAAGTTTCTCCTACCTGATAAACGGCTTTGCCAGAACGTCTTCTATACTCATTGACCTTTTTAGTAAGTGTGCGCCAAAATCTCAGATCTATATGCTTAGTAGCGTCATGCCGAAATCCATCTATACCGTAAGCGTCCAACCAGAACATCGCAGAATCAGAGAGCATGTCACATACCTCCTGGTTGGAGAAGTTAAAGGTTGGAAGAAACACGTCAAACCAGGTAGTAAGACGATGATCGTCCCAGCGCTCTGTGTTTAGCGTGCCGTCGGGTAGATATAGGTCTGTAAACCAATTGTCTTTCTTTTTCTGCTCATAAAGAGGGTGCTCTTCATGGATATGGTGTGCTACGAAATCCAGGATAATATTGATATCTCTGGCATGGGCTTCAGCTATTAATGCTTTTAAGTCCTCCGGAGTTCCGAAACGATCATCAATAGCACTTAAACCCGTAGGCCAATAGCCATGGTAAGCAGAAAAAGTGCTTCGAACACCGCCTTTATCCCAAAGTCCATACGCACCTTCGGGGTTTTTCGGGATAGGCGAAAGCCAAATAGTATTAATACCCAATGAATCAAAATAACCTGCTTTAACTTTTTGCAAAACGCCCGCAATATCTCCTCCATGAAAATTTGCCTTTGAATGAATGCTGCTGTCTGGCGTTGGGCGGTTGTTTTGGGTAGTCCCATCAAAAAAACGATCTACCATCAGGAAATACATAACCTGGGTGTGGTAGTCTGCTCGCGTGAAATCATGGGCATCGGACAACACCCGATTTTGCTTCAGTGGAATGAGTATATCATTTGAATATCCAGAACTATTTTCTCCATATACGCGAATCCAAGATCGATCATATGATTTGGCCTCATTTGGGATCTGGATTTCGAGATCGGAATCTACATCTTCTGCCACCAAAATGCATTTGTCTTGCCAAAAGGCATAAATCTTTGTTGGACCCTTTTCTGTTTTAATATAGATTTTACGCCCATCATGTTGGACAGTATGAATAAATGGCAGTTCTGCTTCTGTAGGTCCTTCTACTTCAAGTATAGAATTGAATCCCCCCATTCCATTACTTTCTTTTGAAGGGTTGTTTTCATCAATAGAGCGTTGTCCATCTAATACCATCAAATAAGGATATTTTCCGGGCATCAGCCAAAAAGATGTCCACCAGGTATCACCTTTTCTTTCTAAGGGGCTTGCGAGGTCATTCCAGGCATTCATTTCTCCTGCCACAAAGACCGAGGCATATTTTTTGTCGCTTTTAAAGGTCAAGTCAACTTTCTTTTTTAACGACTTTTTTATCAAAATATCGATAGTGTCCGTGTTCATGCAAAGCCTCATTACCCCTAATAATCCCACACTTTGACCGGGAACAACAAGCAGCTTGGCTGCCTCTCGGTTAAAAACACAACTATACCCATCTGGACAAATCACCGAATTAATTGATTCGGGATTGGACACAAAATCATATACGTCCAACTCAGTTGTATCTGGAGAAAGCTGCAATGGGGTTAATGGATCAGAAGCTCGACCCTTTGTGGGCACATCAGTACAGCCAACGATTAACAACCAGGTACATGTAATTATAGCGATAAACCAACAATAGCGTTTCATACAGAAAAAGCAGAATGAGTGGAAGAAAGATGGATTTCTTTGCCCTGCAAAATAACATGGCAGTCTCGATCATTTAATAATTTTATGTGCACAGTTTCCTTTTGAACCAAAAGTTGAAGTAAAGATCCACGGAAAAGGATTTTAAATGAGAATTCCTCCCAATGCTGAGGTAAATAAGGAGTAAAAGACATTTTGTCTTTCACTACCCGCATTCCGCCAAACCCCTTGACTACGGCCATCCAAGTGCCAGCCATAGATGTGATATGGCAGCCATCTTCCGTGTCATTGTTATAGTCGTCCAAATCTAACCGAGACGTTCGCAGGTACATTTCATATGCTTTTTCCTTATAGCCGAGCTTGGAAGCTAAGATGGAGTGGACACAAGGCGAAAGAGAGGACTCGTGAACGGTCATGGGCTCGTAAAAATCAAAATTTCGCTTGTGTGTCTCGAGGTCAAAATCTTCTTCAAAAAAATAAAGACCTTGCAAGACATCAGCCTGCTTGATAAAACAAGAGCGCAAGATTCGGTCCCACGACCATTTTTGGTTTAAAGGAAGGTTTGAGGTTTCAAGAGCGCTAACGGGCATTAATTCCTTGTCCAAAAAGCCGTCTTGTTGCAAAAAGATCCCAAGACTTTTGTCTTCTGGAAAATACATATTTCGGGCAACCTCCAGCCAACG
Organism: uncultured Saprospiraceae bacterium; assembly: GCA_964449535.1. Lineage (GTDB taxonomy): Bacteria > Bacteroidota > Bacteroidia > Chitinophagales > Saprospiraceae > SLDF01. The sequence continues at coordinate 7,392 of CAYUZA010000002.1, read as the reverse complement.
ATCAATTTCAGATGTACTCAGCCCAAGAGTAGAAAAGCTATCAGGGTTGTTTTCGCGCAATCGAAGTGCATGATTAGCGGTGAATGTAAGACACCATGCAGCAATATAGTTGGTGTACCAATTATTGTTGACATTATTTTCATACTCATTGGGCCCTGTAACGCCAAGGATTACATAGGCTTTTTTAGGCGTAGCATAATTTACGCGTTGTTCCCAAAATCTGGCAATCCCAATCAAAACGGCCATGCCCTCTCCAAAAAGGTAACTATTATCTCCTGTGTATCGGGTATAGTCGTAGATAGCATAGGCTATTGCCCCATTTCTATGAATTTCCTCAAAGGTAATCTCCCATTCGTTATGGCACTCTTCTCCATTCATAGTTACCATTGGATAAAGCGCGGCACCGTTTTTAAAACCTAGTTTTTCTGCATTTTCAATGGCTTTTTGGAGCTGATTATATCGGTAAACCAACAGATTCTTTGCTACATTTTTTTCTGCAGTACTCATATAAAATGGAATACAGTACGCTTCGGTATCCCAATACGTACTACCCCCGTATTTTTCTCCCGTAAAACCTTTTGGGCCTATATTTAATCTTTTATCCTCGCCAGTGTAGGTCTGGTGGAGTTGAAAAATATTGAATCGTATTCCTTGCTGAGCAGCGATGTCTCCCGATATACGTATATCTGCAAGATCCCACTTTTTTTCCCAAGCCAGAGACTGATCTAAACGCATTTTGTCGTAACCCTTGGCAAAGATTTGTTCAAGTCGCTCTTTACAGGCCAAGCCTACTGTTTCTTTTGGATAATTGATAGAAGCAGTTATGGCAGCATATTTCTGGACAATTATAGTATCTCCAGGCTGCACCTCAACACTATAAAGACACTCCATATAGGATCTTCTTTCATTTACCGCCTCAGCACCTTGTTCAAAAAGTTCCCCGTTTTTGAAAATCCGTGTAACTACACCCGTGCAAACATAAAAGTCGGTTTTCTTAGTTCGGGAGGTTATCTGCATAAACCCCTGGTTTTCAATTCGATCTACTTCCTCCCAGAAGGTTTCATCATAGTTGGCATCCTCGTTTTTAACGTCTGCATTTAATTGAGAGAATATATGAATATTACCACCGTAATTTGGAAAAGTCAATTCATATTGAATGGCGCCACATTCATCGTCGGCCATACTACAAAACCTTTCAGTTTTAGCTTTAACAAGTATATCGTCTGAAAATGAGGCCTCAAACTCTCGCTGCAATACCCCTTCTTGCATATTCAACCTTCTATGAAAAGATTGAATGGTCATGGTATTCAAATCAAGTTGTCTGTGCCCAACAAAAATATCCAGTCCTATCCAGTCAGCGGCATTGAGTACTTTGGCAAAATACTCCGGATACCCGTTTTTCCACCAGCCTACACGCGTTTTGTCCGGGTAATATACTCCAGCGACATAATTACCCTTAAAGGTGTCTCCGCTATAATGTTCTTCAAAGTTTCCTCTTTGTCCCATTCGCCCATTGCCTAAGCTCATCAAGCTTTCGGTGATTCTCTGAAATTCAGGATGAAAGCCTTCTTCCACTATTTCCCAAGGGTGATGAACAATATACTGCTTCATGCACAGATTATTTTATGTCTTTGCTGATTTTCTTTTTATAACGCTCACAATTCCAGGTAAAACAACAATTCTAGCGCCCTCCAAATCCATTTTGCCTAATATCCTTTGGCAGGGCTAAAATAGATATTAGTTGTGTACATTAAACACTTTCTACTGGAAATAATTCAAAAAAACCCATGAATTACAGGCCAGTTTGATTCGAGGAATATTCTACCATACGACTGTACTATGGAACGACGATACGATAGAACGAATCAAGGAATATGTGGATGAACGACTGTACGACGATACCGAATCACGTTTCTAGTTGTCTGCGGCATTATTTTCGTGGGGGAAGAAATATTAACCAATAAGGCATTAAGGGAATTAAGGTTCGTTGTCCTTTAAATTAATGGCTCTTAATTTCTTAATGGTTTAAAAAAACATACGAGGGAAAGAAATATTATACCTTTAATGGAATAAAGATTGGTGGTGCTATTTTCCAGCAATTTTTTTAATTTGATCTTCTAATTCTTCTTCGTCTCCGGATACATAGCCATTGTGACTATATACAATATTTCGGTTCTTGTCGAAAAGAAAAGTTTGTGGGATTGTTTGAAAGTTAAGCGAGCGCATTAAGTCCCCTTTCTCGTCGGTATATATGCTATATTTCCAGCCTTTTTGAGCTACCAGGGGCTTTACACGGCGCACTTGTCGCGTATCGTCAATGGATATCGCAATAAATTCAACATCGTATTCTTTTTGCCACTCAGCATAAAGTTCTTTGATAACATCAAGCTCTTTTTTGCAGGGGTTGCACCAAGTTGCCCAAAAATTGAGAACGGTAATTTTACCTTTCTTTACGACTTCATCCAACTTTACACTCTGACCCTCTAATGTTTTTATGGTTACCTCTGGCAAACTGTTTTGGGATGATAATGGCGTGTAATTCAATGCTAAAAACAGCGTGAAGAGACAAACTAAAACAGGATTTAATCGTAACATAACAAATACTTTTATAAATAATAGGCACAAATAACGATAAAAAATTCTTGATTAGGCATTAATTACACAATTTTGTACCCTTTATACATCGTAACGAATTAAACCCATTAGTGTGTACGCTGAAGCATTTAATTTTTTTGTCGCAATGCGCAGATTTTCGATTTTGCCGGCTATTTTCATCACTAGCTTACTTTCGGCCCAAGAGGGTTCCAGGCTTACAGGAAGCTTGCAGGCAAATGGCAATATTTTTATAAAGGACACTGTAATCGGAGCTGCCAAAATTCCTCAATACGAACGTCAATTTTTTGGAGGGGAAAGCTGGTTGGCACTTAACTACTCCAATTGGGGCTTTGATGTTGGTATTCGTTATGATTTATTCAACAATTCGAACCTATTGAATCCCACGGATTCATATACTGATCAAGGCATTGGAAGATGGTATATCAGCAAACGGATTCAAAAATTAGGTATAACAGGTGGTTATATCTATGATCAGATAGGCAGTGGACTAATTTTCAGAGCATGGGAGGACCGGGCACTATTAATTGATAATGCTTTGAAAGGGGTTAGATTGACGTATGATATCACCCCAAATATTACTATTAAAGGTTTTTCTGGCCGACAGAAAAACCTGTTTGAAACATACTCCTCGGTACTTAGTGGCATAAATGCGGATGGATTCTTCGCTCTGGGAAAAGAAGGTCAGATATCGCTGAGTCCGGGTATAGGGTTGGTTCACAAAAACATGGATGATAGAACTATTTCTAACCTTATCAATACGCTTTCTACTTACCATCCTAACGATAAAATAGGAGCAAAGTACAATACGTATGCGTATACACTTTATAACACCTTGAACATCGGCAATTTCAGCTGGTATATAGAGGGAGCCTATAAATCAGAAGAGGTTTTCTTTGACCCCGAAGCCTCTCGAACGCTTTTTTCAGGGGGAACGACAAGAGGAAAATTTGTGTTTAAACCAGGCAATATTTTGTATTCCAGCCTTAGTTATGCCACAGAGGGATTTGGCATCACCGTGGAAGCTAAACGCACAGAAAACTTTTCATTTCGGACAGATCCCTTTGTGGGCCTCAACAGAGGATTGGTAAACTATCTGCCCCCTATGGCAAAACTTCATACGTACAGACTAAAATCACGCTATTTGCCAGCCACACTGGAACTGAGTGAACAGGCTGTTCAAATGGAAGCGCGTTACTCTCCAGTTGAAAAATGGACTTTTGGATTGGCATTTTCCAATATTACTCGCCTGAATAATGAATTGCTTTACAGGGATTTGGATTTTGAATTTAATTATAAGCCCAATAAAGATCTAATGCTGTTATGGGGCCTTCAAATTCAAAATTATAATCAAGAAGTCTACCAGGAAAAACCAGATGTTCCCATGGTGGAGGCACTTATTCCTTATCTTGAAGTATTGTATAAATTCGATCGCAAACGCTCTTTGCGCTTAGAGGCTCAATATATGTATGTAGGCATGGATCAAAAAGCGGGCTTTAGACAAGACTATGGCCAGTGGTTGTTTGCGCAGCTTGAGTTTAGTATCGCTCCAAAATGGACATTTACCCTATCTGATATGTATAATACCGACCCTGGCAAACTTTCGCCGACTGATAGTCAGGGCAATAAACTACGCATACACTATCCACGGGCAGATGTGTTTTTCAATCATAAAAACAATCGATATTCGTTAAGTTATGTAAAGCAGGTTGAAGGAATCGTTTGTACTGGGGGGATTTGTCGACTAGAGCCTGCCTTCAATGGTGTGCGATTTACAGTTAATTCTACTTTCTAAATAAAATCAGCTATGAAAGCCCATATTTTACTTAGTTTTATTTTGGTCACTGCTTTTTCAGCATGTTATGAGCCGGTAATAGATATTCCTTTGGTAGAGCCACAAACAGGTGACCGATATATTCTATTAGAGGAGTTTACAGGGGTGAGATGTGTTACCTGTCCTCAAGGTGCGGCGGAAATAGCCAATTTGAAATCTTTTTACGGCAAAAATCTAATACCCGTAGCTATTCATGCTGGATTTTTTGCAGTAAAATATCCCGGAAGTCGTTATGATCTAAAAACATCCAACGGCCAGAGTCTTCACGATTGGTTTGGCGCTCCTGATGGATACCCTTCGGCGGTAATTAACAGACAGGTTTTTGCGGGCGAATCGGGCCTTCATTTGGGTAGGAATCAATGGGCAAATTACATTTCCCAACAACTTCAGGTTATACCCAAAGTAAAATTAAGCATGAGGGCCAATTTTAATGAATCTACAAGACAATTAGAAGTTACGGTGGACGTTGAAGCCCAAGAGGATATAAATAGAGACTTGAGGTTGAGTGTTTTACTGAAAGAAGATAATATTGTGGACATACAAGCAGATGTTAATGCACCAGGAGGCTTGGTGCCCCAATACAATCACAAATATGTACTTAGGGATATGCTCACTAATTTTGATGGAAACTTTTTAACTAATCGGATGAGGTTCAAGGACAAGGTTTCTCAGACGTTGGTTTATCAGGTTCCAGACGAAGAAAATGGCTGGTGGAAGGCGGGAGATATGCAGATCGTTGCTTTTGTTACAGAGCAGGTTTCTAATAAACCAGGAGAAGTGCTCAATGCGCTTGAAATACCACTTAAGAATTAAAATAGTTCCAGCTGACGACTCAACCGAAACGATTTTCGATGAAATGGGGTTGTTCCCAGTTTTGATATGACTTCAAAATGAGCAGAAGTTGGATATCCCTTGTTTTTCCCCCAACCATATTCAGGATAGGACGATGAGGCTTCTAGCATGAGTGCATCTCGGTGGGTCTTTGCTAGTATGGACGCTGCAGCAATAGACTGAAACCTTCCATCGCCCTTAATCAAACAAACATGAGGAATATTTGCATAAGGCTTAAAACGGTTGCCGTCAATCAAGAGCAATTCTGGAGTAACGGTTAGTTGCTCAACAGCTCGATGCATGGCCAGGAAAGAAGCCTGCAATATGTTTAGCTTATCGATCTCTTGAGGGGTAGCTAATCCAATAGCCCATTCTAACGCTTTTAATTTAATTTCTTGCGATAAAGTATCGCGTTTCCGCTCATTTAATTTTTTAGAGTCATTTAAGCCATGAATTGGTCTTTCCGGATGCAATATGACTGCAGCAGCCACGACGGGACCAGCCAAACAACCTCTTCCGGCCTCATCACATCCACATTCAACAACGCCAGGGGTATATTGCAGCTGTAACATGAATAGGATATTTACCTACTTTCTCGTTTTTGGTTGTATTGGCGCCATACGGATTGAATTAGGCGAAACGGAAGAAGTGTACTAACAATTACGCTGCCTACGCTAAAAAGCAACAATTCACTGTGGATATACCTTGAAAGCGTATCTATAGACTGCGGATTAAGATGCTCCATAAATGACAAAACGCCATACTCATCCAGATAGGTTTGGAAATAATTGATGTTGCTGACCAAATAAAAGATCCAGGGAATGCTTGCCAGACTTAGTATAATTTTGAGCCACATCAATCCGGATAAAAAAGTAAGATGAAGCAAAAAAATATAGCGAGTGAAAGTGATAAACGTGATAATGGCAACTAGATTAATCGTTAAGAAAGGATAATTGGGTATAGATTGCCATATCGGCAGCATAATCAGCAAACAAACCACAGCAGTAAACAACCACCACATTAACTCTAAAGACAACTTAGATCTAAGCATATAGACTGGTTCGTTTAATAAAATTTACGTTTTACAAACCATGAATTGTCTACAAACGTAAATCCGAAGTTGATTCTGAAATATTGCTCCGTTAGCGGTATATCACCATAGATTTTACCATAACTGACGCCCAAATGTAGAAAAGAAACCTCTCTGGATACTACAAATGGAAAACCAACGCCCGCTGTCAACTCAAAGGTGTTTAGCTGCTCATTGAAAGATCTAGGATCCTGGCCTATGCGACCACCTATTCTGTAGCGCATTCTATTTGTAAATCTACTAATGGAAGAAACATCAGGAATGTATTCCATACCCCCCTGCACAGACCAGGTATTATTCAGCCTCGTGTTGTCATAAGGGTTTTGAAAACTTGTCCAGTTGCTGCGAGTAAAATCAGCTCCTATCCTCCATTTGTTTTCCTGTACATATGAAATGCCTAGAGTGTATTCAGCTGGCAAACGAGTGTCAAACTCTTGCCCACGTTCAATCAAAAGCGTATCCGCGATACGAAGGAGATCATTGACTTTGGTATAAGTTCGGTCTAGCTCTGTATATAAAGCATTTGCGCTATTTCCATATGCACCCAGAGTTAGGTAACGAGCTACACGTTTAGCAGTATTGGGATCCGGTTTTTGTAACCAAATGCGGTATTGAATACCGGCATTCCAGATAAAGGAGCGAAAACGCTGTTTGTCTTTAAAATATTCCGTAAAACTATTTGTAAAGTCATCTAAAGCTATGACCCGATCCCGCTCAATACTTCCTGTCAGTAAACCTACATTAATGCCTGCAGACCAATCTTTATACCTAAAACCGTTGCCAAGATATAATTTATAGGTTCCTCCCTGACCCTGATAATTTCTACGCACACGACCAACGCCTTCCAAAAGATCTATCGTACGAATGTTATATGACGTTCGAGTAAATGGTATAACTGTTATCGCACTCCCCCAAAAAAACTTTCTATCTTTTTTATTGATCGCATCATTGACGGGGTTTTTGATAGGAAAACCAAGGCTAATATGACTTATATTTCCTCCCCATTGCGTACTGCTTGCAAAAC
>CAYUZA010000001.1:133069-155240 GCA_964449535.1 uncultured Saprospiraceae bacterium | reverse complement strand
ACAACTACCCTCCGGGGTGGTTGAGGATTTAAACGCCAGACTCTTCTAAAGCCCACATCAAACATTTTCGTAACAACTACCCTCCGGGGTGGTTGAGGATTTAAACCAGTGTGTTCCGACGTGTCCGGCGCTTGCAGAACGCGTAACAACTACCCTCCGGGGTGGTTGAGGATTTAAACGATGGTATCCGGGGTTAACGGTACTAGCTCCTGTTGTAACAACTACCCTCCGGGGTGGTTGAGGATTTAAACCAGTCTGCGGCGGTTCTAACGGATCTTGCCGGGTTCGTAACAACTACCCTCCGGGGTGGTTGAGGATTTAAACATGCTTATGGCGCTCCTGCTTTCGGTTCCCAAGCAATAGTAACAACTACCCTCCGGGGTGGTTGAGGATTTAAACTTGAACTAGTAAGAATCGTTCGATTCCCCGGACGAAAGTAACAACTACCCTCCGGGGTGGTTGAGGATTTAAACGTATGTTTCTGATTTATGAGATAACATTATGTCAAGTAACAACTACCCTCCGGGGTGGTTGAGGATTTAAACGCAGTGGCAATTATTGCTATGGTATATAAAAAATATCCGTAACAACTACCCTCCGGGGTGGTTGAGGATTTAAACTTGATAATGTGATAAAAACTAAGACTGACAATATCGGTAACAACTACCCTCCGGGGTGGTTGAGGATTTAAACTTATGGCATTTCTGATGTTAACTATATCCTCAATGTAACAACTACCCTCCGGGGTGGTTGAGGATTTAAACTTCAATTGCTTAGGCGACATCTGCAAGCCCCCCATGTAACAACTACCCTCCGGGGTGGTTGAGGATTTAAACAACCCATTTAAGAACATCGTCGGGCGGCTCTAAGTAACAACTACCCTCCGGGGTGGTTGAGGATTTAAACTTTGGCTTGCATTCCTAGAAGTGCCATTAGCACGGTAACAACTACCCTCCGGGTTGGTTGAGGATTTGGACTAGGGACAATGAAGTGATAGGCGAGTTCAATTGATAAAATTTTACGAATAAAAAAAATCAGTGTAGTATTTCTGTGTCGTATCTTGAAATAATTCCATGACAAGCCCAGGGAAGACAGTATACCTCCGCGATTGGCAAAAGAAAGGAGCTATCACTTTTGCAGCTAAAAGCCAAGAGAGTGACATCTTTACAACCTTAGCATACCAAGGTTCTGGCAAAACTCTGTTTACAGCGGTGTGTTACATATTAGATGCAATGAAGCATAAGTTTGACGTACAGAAATCAACAAAACCGTTGATGGACTTTATTAATGGCGATACTGAACTTATTAAATCCAGTTACCAGATATTTCATAGGTATGATGATTTTAGCCCTGTTTTTGGTATAATCTTTGTTCCCACCTTGAGTATACTAGGTTCAACCAAGAAAGACTGGATGAAAGTGGGAATCAAGGTCGAGTCCCTTAGTAACGACCAAATGAGAAGAACATCCCCAAGAGAGTTGATGAATAGGGGAGTAAGAGCCATAGTCTTAACTTATCAGCAAATTCACAATAATCATCTAGAAGAATCAAAAGTATGGGATAACAACCACTTGATAAAATTTATCAGGCGATCGCCCGACATCGCTATTCACGCAGTATTAGATGAATGCCACAATTTAGCTATCAAACGGCAATACAATATGTCAGGCGAACTAGCTAAAGAGATATATACCAAAGGAGCTCGGTTCTTTATATGCAATAAAGAACTATTCACAAAAATGCACTTAGTCTCAGGAACTCCAGAGAAAAGGATACGCTATTACGAAGACTACGAAAAACCAAAGGAAAATACGTTGACAATCGAAGGTATTAAAACAAGATCAGATCAAAGACAAGTTAGATATGTTGACAGGATCCCGTTCTGGTCTTATGACACAGATGGGAAACTAATCCCAGATGTACTGTTATCAAAGCAAGATAGTGAGGAAAGTGGAACGATTACAACCACTCAAATCAAAATCCATTCCATAGAAAAAGTAGTAGTAAATGTTGAAGGACAAGATGTTTCAATCTCAGATGAAGACCTGCTTTTCTATTCAGAAAATGCTTACTTGATATCTCCAACTGCAAACTATACCTGGCACCCCCACTATCAGCGAACACTGCAAATCCATAAAGCGTTCAAAGAAGCATACAAAAGCATTAAGATGTGGGAACAATTGTTAGTTTACGCTAAAGACTGGCTGCAACAGATCAGAAATGTATATCCCAAAGCTTTAGGGATTATCTTTGCGCCAACAACCGAAGTGGCGACTAGGATTCACAGAGAGTTAATCTTACATGAGTCTATCTTGTGTCTTGGTTCACAAAGTAAAGTAAAAGGGCATTCTAAATATGTCAATTCCAGAGATATTCATGACTACTTAGACAATGACAGAGATAAAAACTTAGATTTCATAGTCACCTGTGAAGCGTTGAAGGAAGGATTTAATTACCCCGATTGTAAATTATCTGTGCTGTTGCCAAGAATTGACTTTCTGTCGATCTGTAAATTCCTGCAAATGCTAGGCAGAACAAACAGAACCATAGAAGGATACGACAATTTACACGCGGTTTGTCTTACCTTGAACTACAAGCCCATAAGGGATCTAATCAACGACTCACAACAACGAAACAAATATATCTCATGCAATCCAGATGACAAATATGAGGAAATCATTAAAATCTGGACAGAAGAGACAATGGCTAATGCAGATCAACGGATATCGAGAGTTAATAGAAATGATAATTCTGACAGCGATACACCACCAACAGAAGTCAAGGAAATAATAATCTCGTCATTCTACTTTCACTACGATGACCATGAAAAATTTGACTATGACCCTGAGACAAAACGCAAAGTAATAGAAGCTCGGATTAGACGCGAAGAGTCTCTTTGGTCAGACATAGTTAAACCACCACAAGGAATGCCAGTATCCAAGCTACCACCAGAACGCCCAGGGGTTTACTGCATGCGAAACGCCGTTACCGGAGAATGGCTTTATGTAGGACAATCAAATAATCTGCGAAAGCGCATAGGAGAAAGGACGCGATTTGAATTATGCGATTGGAAGTGGGATGAAGGTATCCAGAATGTATATGTTATGTGGGAAGTATGTAATGATTTGGAGTATCATGAAGACCGGCTAAAGGCTCTTTACCGCCCAAAATATGATAAAGAGCCACCGCATCATCTGCGAGTGGCCTGATAAAAACACACCTGGCGAATAGCCATTACATTCTTTATACCACATAAACTTTAAAAGTGCAATATTTATTTGCACTTTTTTTATGTCCTTAAATCCTTATATATCAATGCTTTTGGCTTCTTAAGGTGTTTTTATTAAAGCATACTTATCTGTTATCTCCCAGTTTAAATCAAAAATACTAGACGTGGATTTTACTTATTTTATCGAAAATATTAAGTAAAAATACATAAAAACAGAGGGAGTATGCTTATGCTTTATTTGTCTGGTGATGATGCACAGACCTGGATAATCATTCACATAAACCTCAACGCTAGCTATTTTGACCTGTATCGCGAGAAATCTAAAATCCAGTAAAATCTACCTAGCACAAAAAATCAATATGTTTGCAGCCCATTCTCAGTAAAAATGGTGTGATAGATGGATGCGGTGGGGTGCGATCGCCGCGACCGCGCCCGCGCCCCATACCCCACCGCACTAGACTAACCTCTGGTGCGGTTTTTATTTGTCTAGAGAGTATGATATTATTGATAACAACAAATAAACAAACAGGAGAAACAATGCAAGAATTTTACGATCGCTTTTACGATGAACACACCTGTGTCTTCACAACTCAACATAACAGCTTCCCGTACTTCCATCAGGATGTACAAAGGAGAATTATCATCCCATTTCGAGATATTCTTCTAGAGAAAAGCCTTACAGCAATCTCTAGTCAATCCGAAGATTCTGTTAACTGGGAAGCATTCTGGAGAGCATCATTACTCCTTGAGTTCATTCAAGGAAAATTTTTCAAATTCAATTACTTGAAAAAACAAAAATACGCTGACTTAAACAAGTTGATTAAAAAGTTTCTGGCAATTAACCCAGCGTCGCATCTCCACACATCAGAAAATATTACATTGAGTCATGTTGCGTTTTTATGTAAACCATCTTATCTAGATGATAGAATGCGCCTAATAGTCAAAGATGCGATCGCGGTTATTAACCAACTTCTAGAGGACAACCAATACATCTTATATTTTCAAGTTACCACCGGACTATATGGCGACACGGAACCCATATCAGACTTGCAAAAGCAAATCTTAACCGGACTATTCCATCTAGAGCAATCCTGTAAAGCTGCTGGTTTGAACCGCATAAGATTTAAAATCTTTTTAAGTCAGGAGCAATGGGACTCTCTGATTTTTGATAATAAAAGCCACTATACGGGGCGGGATTGGCTAGTTTAAAACAAAATGCGATCGCACCCCACAGACCTAGTGCGATCGCTTTTTGCTCTAAAACACTTTTTCCCTGATTTAGTAATGCTTTCAGCGATTCAACACCCAAAAATCAGGCTTGCTCTAAAGCACTACTCCATACACCCGCAGCTACGAGACTCTTTCCTTAAGTCAACCGCCAGCATCTCTAACTCAGTCATCGCCCCAATATCCCGCCAAGCAAAGGTACGCCCTAACCCCTTAGCGATCGCAGCTTCGCCCCTCCACCCCGGAGAGTTCATCGCCACAGTCTCAATCAACATCCCCCTCATTTTTAGCTCTTCAGGCAAGTTCATTACCTCTTTCACCCTACGATTAGGACAAAAGAAACAAGACGATTTAGGAGGCACAGGAAGCCCCACAGCAGAGATTAACTGAACACATCCCCAATCATCTAACTTATGGGTGATTAGTGGATACTCATAGACACAATCCTTATCCTCAAGCTTCTGAGGATTACCCATAATTCTCCTGAGTTCTCCAGAGTGAATCCCAATAAACTTTCTAATTTTACCCTGGTAACCGCGATCGCGCTTCCACTGAGTAATATATTCCTCCTGTGGTTCTACCTTCCACTGTTTAGAACAGGCTTTTTTGTTGTACGCCACAGAAGGTAATGTTTGAGTAATTAGTGCGTGTTGCTCTAAGGTTTCGTACTGCATAGATGATACAGCCCATAACCACACCACATAGGCTATAGCATCGAGCATATCTGCACCAATTAAGCCCCACCTCAGCAATGAGTAGTAAGCAGATTTAGCGTAAACAATTACTCTTCTGGTTTCAGATACTCCAGACAGCGATCGCCTCACCGTGACAATCTCAGGCATTCCCACAGAAGCTAACCACCGATTAAACCGCCTCATATATTCATAGGTTTCAGGTAACTCACCACCTGTATCAGCAAACAAGATTAAGTCAGGTTTTATCCCCAATCTCCACATCAAAATCAACATTGCTGTAGAGTTTTTCCCGCCACCATACGCCACCACCACAGGCATACTAGGATCTACCTTTCTATTAGCCAATATCTCTAATGGATGGTGTGACTCTTCAGCCTCTCCAAAAATGTTTATCTGAGTAACCATGGTTGTCTTCCTGTTCTGTTTGTTCCATAAAAAAAATCCCCTGTCATCCTAAGATAACAGGGAGAAACAGGAGAAACAAACCATGGCACAAAAATAAAAGTTAAACATAATGTACTAAATCTATATCAACATATTAACACAAAAACTAGGCTAGTCAATAATCAACCAGCCTAGGCATCCAGTGACAACATATCGCACCTCCTTAATAGCATAAAAAGAGGACAGACAAAAGCCCGTCCCAGAATTAGTAATACAATTGAAGTATCCACCAATCAAACAAACAGAACAGATGAGTCAATCCAACTTACCACAGCAACGATGGGTATTTTACCCCAGAGATAATCGCTATGCTTCTGAATTAGCCCACTCAAACAATCTTAGCCCTATCTTATCCCAATTACTAATTAATCGTGGGGTAGCGTCCCAAACAGAATTAATCAGTTATTTAGACCCGGAACAGGTAAAACTACCATCCCCACTCACAGAATTTCCTGACTTAAAAGCCGCGATCGCTATCCTAAAAACAGCAATATCTAAAAGCCATAAAATATCTATTTGTGGCGACTATGACGCTGATGGTATGACATCCACAGCCCTGCTTATCCGAAGCCTAAAACACTACGGCGCTATAGTTGACTACGCCATCCCTAGCAGGATGAAAGATGGTTATGGAATTAACACCCGCATAGTTGATGAGTTTCACTCCGAAGGGGTAAAAGTGATTATTACCGTAGATAACGGTATATCTGCAATAGAAGCAATATCCCATGCGCGATCGCTCGGTATTGACGTTATCGTTACAGACCACCACGACCTCCCACCCCAATTACCACCTGCTAACGCTATCCTCAACCCTAAACTAATTCCCACCACTTCACCCTACTCTGGTTTAGCCGGTGTCGGTGTAGCCTATGTCCTAGCCATGTGCTTAGGTCAAGAGCTAGGGAGCGTTAAAGAACTAGTTCCCGATATGATGTCACTCTTTGCACTGGGAACAATTGCAGACCTAGCACCCCTAACCGGTGTTAACCGTCGGTGGGTTAAACGTGGACTCAATTATTTACCTAAATCAGAGTTACCCGGCATAAAATCTCTGATTAAGTCAGCGGCGGTAGTCAAGGGTAAAGCCATTAGACAAGATGACATCGGGTTTAGACTCGCACCCCGAATCAACGCCATAGGCAGAATAGGCAACCCTCAAACCGTCATCACCCTACTAACTACAGATGATGACGCGATCGCCCAACAATGCGCCGATGAGTGTGAGGAAACTAACGCCCTTCGCCAGTCGATGTGTACCGAGATAGAAGAACAGGCGATCGCATACATCCAACACAATCTAGTTAAAACCATAGAGCGCGATCGCATCTTACTAGTGGTGCAACACGGTTGGCATCATGGAGTAGTCGGCATCGTTGCATCACGAATTGTAGAGAAATACGGTGTACCTGCTTTTATCGGCACTTATGAGGAAAATGGACAAGTACGTGGGTCTATTCGCAGCATCCCAGAATTTAACGTATTTGACGCTCTCCAATACTCTGGCGACCTTCTACTTAAATACGGTGGACACAAAGCCGCCGGCGGGTTTTCTCTGTTGTCTGAGAACTTAGACGCACTGCGATCGCGGTTATCAGAGTTTGCCCACACCTGTTTACAGCCGCATCACCTCAAGCCCATTGTCCGCATTGACTCAGAAATAGACTTTAGCCAAATCTCATGGTACGTCGTCAGAGAACTAAACACCTTAGAACCCTGTGGGATGCAAAACCCAGAACCGGTTTTTTGCTCTCGTAACGTAGAGGTCACATCCACCAAAACGGTAGGGAAAGGACATATCAAATTAGAACTAACCCAGACAGTTAATGACTGTGAATATAAATTCAATGCGATCGCCTGGCGTTGGGAGCAATACTCACTCCCTAAGACCATTGATATCGCCTACAAGGTCAAGGAAAACACTTTCGCGGGTAAAACCACCATTCAGCTAGAAGTACTCGGCATACGCCCTTCCGCACCCGCACTTACTCTCACCCCATAGACATCACCCTAGAATATTTATCTAATGTCCCGCACCGGCGCGCCCTCACCCAAACCCGCACCGGCGCGGGACACATTTTTTCTATTAAGACCAGGAAGAAAGCAGATAGGGTAAAAGAAAAACTCTTCCTTCTTTTGCCTTTTCAAAATCTCTCACACTGGACTTTTGGGAAGAGAGTGTTTATATAGGATTGTTTAATATATAGTCAACAGCCATTTTTGTCTTATCGATGAGCCAAAAGTGTCTTCTCGATGAGCCATTTTTGACTCATCTGGTATATAAGGCTTTCAGCCATCGGTCAAAAATAACTTTTCTTGCTGTGTAAGGGTTTCAGGTGTTTTGAGCTAGATGGTGGCGAGCGATCGCTATTTGTCCCTACCTCAAGAGCAAAATTTACCCTTTACCTGATTGACATAAACTAAAAACCAGGCTATTACGCGCGATTATTTTTAGATACACAAAAGCCCCACAGATGTGCATCGTGGGGCAGTTTTGATTAAGTATCTTGTTTAATCTAGCTTATGGGAGCAGCTTCTGGCAGCAGACACTTGTCAGAGTCACACCCTGCGGGTCCAGCCATAGTTGTGGAGACATGAACCGCATCATGCAACTTCATAGACCTGTGGAAGTTCTTTTCAACCCGACGGGCAAAAATTGCCTTTTCCATTTTCTTGTAGTCCTCTTTGCTGATAGGCTCAAAGGGCAATCTAGGGAAGGTTTGTAAATCGTCGAATCTAGCCAGAAGTGCAAAGGATATATAGCCTTCATCGTTTTGAATGGCTTGGTAAATGCGCTCTGCTAAGGGCAAAATTTCCCCTTCTCGTAATTCGATAGTGGAAGAGGTGTTATGTCTGGTGTAGTATTTTTGCACCTGCATAGCAAAGTCAAATTGAGCGATCGCAGAAAACTTGCTAATGTCGATCAGCTCGGCTCCGGGTAAGTCAGCCCACGAAACAGATACTGGAATCTCTACTAACCATTCAGTGACTCTCGGATCAAAGGGGTCGTTAAGCAGGTTTCCATTCTCATCCTTATCTGATTGGGAGGGGATGACGTTGTACCCGTAGTCAACACAGGCTAGTGCTACAGGGTCATTTTTCCCGAAGGTTATCCGACGGATAAATCTAGCAGATTTGGGAGGATGCCAACCCGGACTAGCACCTGTGAGTAATGATTTGGTTCCACTGGGTTGCACCGTCGTACACCGGTTAGGACGTTTGAGCTTGTGGCGATCGCAGTATTCCCACACAGTCTCTTCTACTATTTTTCTCCACTTGCTAAGATATCTAGCCTCATCTTCCTTGTAGGCAATACCTTGGGGTGTGTCTGGTCTACCTTCAGCCCACCACTGTAACCATTCCACACCAAAAGCATGAACAAAAAAGTCAAACAGTCCTGTAAACGAGACTCCCACAATTGGGTCTAAGTCTCGGCTCTTTTGGTATCTCGGTTCTTTGAACTTGTGGTTGAGCAGGGACGCTACAGCGATCGCACCTGCTTTGAAAGCCAATTTTTGCTCTTGATCATCTTTAGGGTCAATCTGGTTCAGGTGAACCTCTCCGAGGTTACAGTGAAAATCAGAACCGATAATTTCACCGCAGGGATTAAGCCCGTAGCGATTTACACGGTGTTCTATTTCTTGAATTGACATATGGGGGAACTTCCCAGCCAGCCAAAAGTTACCCTTCCCTTTCTGGTAATCTTTTAAAAAACTTTCCTTTAATTCCCCTTTAATGATGTCTCTATTTGCCCTAAGAACTGCCTCACCAGCCCACTGAATCGCACCCTCCCCACTGTAGTACTGCTTGCGTACAGAGTCTATGCACTCTTCTAAAGTGGGTTTGCGGTGAAATACCCTGGTATGGTTGGCCATGCGTAAAACATCCCGCTCCGGGTCAATCCTCCACTTACCCTCCGCGTCCTGTTGCCATAGGTTATCTTTAGCGATCGCACCTTCGGTATCTGATGACCCGAACTGACGCATACCTGCGCTACGACGGATATTCCCCGCTACCACAGCCGCCGCCGCATGATCAATTAACAGACAACATTCTACTGATGTTAGCCTTCTCCCATTAGCATTATTGAGGATAGCCACACAGTTAATAAACATCTCTCTTAACTTTACGGGGTTGGCAACGCCCCCAAATCCGTTAAGCCTTTCTCCTGACTTCCTGATGTGGCTTAAGTCAACCTTGACCTCTATTTCTAAAGGCAGGGTTGTTACTGACGATGCTTGCAATATGGCTTTGTATGCAGACACCCACCCAGATCGGCTATCCCCCACCACAATTGTCAATGATTTACCGTCGGTCCAGGATGAGGTATTTTCCTGTCTCTTACTTTTAGGAACTTCCCCCGGTGTTCCGACTAAGGTCAGATTAATTCTGTTCCTAATCGGAGGGAGTCTGTTTATATGCTTGTCTTCAATTACCGCACCCGTCCCGCTACCCATCATAGCTAAATCCATGATTAAACTAAATGCGTGCCAGTCAGTTAGGTTAGTGGAGGTGCAATTATAAGCGCCCGAATAGTTCTCCGGCTTATTAATCCAGTCCACTCCACCAACCCACAGCCATCGCCCACTGGGTAAGCATTTCATCTGATATTGGTTAGTTTTTATAAGGTCTATTTCATCAGATGTGAGGTTGCCTAACTTGGCTATATCTTTGATCGTGCGATCGCATACTTCCTCCCATGTTTCCCTACTCCCGTCTGACTTCTTGCGGGAATAGGTTCTATAGAAAACTGGGTTAGCTGTTGCAGCAGGAAACATCGTAGGAAAACTATCCATTATCATCTTGTTTTAAGTATCCTTATTATCCTATTTTTTGGAGTTGACTCAGGCTGTATGCCTTGTAAATAACCCCATCTACGTCTATCTCGATAAACGAAAATATCTTTTTTTGTTTGGTACATTCAGGGGTTCTCGGCTCGTAAAACCCTAGCAATGTCCCCGTCAACCATTCCTTATTAGGCTGTTGATACCTGACTGTTTCACCCGGAGTGTATTGGGCGTTTAAGTCCCCTGTTTCCTCCTTTTTAACCTCTACTATTGCAGCAGGTTTAACTGGTGTTTTTGGGGTGAATGGTGGAATATTATTTGGAGGTCTTTTATTTGGTTTTTGCTTTGGTTCTCTTTTTGGTGGTTCCTGTACGGGATTTCCAAATAGGTCTATTTGAATCATGCTGATGCCTCCTGATTTTGCAAATGACACGCGATCGCTCTATAATCCCAAGAGGTATGAATTGCATTACTACGCGCCTTTATGAGTATGCCCAGGGGTTTCTCTAACCCTCTGGGCTTCCCTATCTTCACAAATTCCCCCGAACATCCAGGCACATAACTTGATGAGTCATTCTCTATGATTTCAGCCTGGACCAAGGCATCTAGCACAGAACCTATTAAGTTGTCAGCATCACTACTCAGAAAATTAACAAAATAGCACTGAATATACGCCGGTGTCTCAATCGTCAACCCCGGATAGGTGCTATTTAAATATTTAATCGTCTCTCTTTTCCATCTTCCATAGCGATCGCCTGTATGGACTTTCCCATTACTAGAAAACCTCGGTCGCCCTTTACCTACACCCCTTCCGGGTATCCATATTTCTGTTTTTATGATGTCTCTGTTCATTGCTGTTTGTTCTATATTTCCACTCACTATCTTACCTCATCCTATTGACATAGTAAATAGAGTATGAGAGTATTTATATTAACAAATAAACACAAACAGGCATGACCACAGAAAAACAAATCAACAAAGTATTGTCCGAGAACGGGTACGGCAACTTAATGTATTGCCGCAAGGAAAACGAGGAATATAAAATCTACTCTCGCGAAACCGCCCGACCCATTTTCAACCTAACCAAAAACCCAGAACACTTGATAGAGTCTTTTCTAGATATCTGGGTTCATATGCAGGATTGAGTGGGTGAGGATTTAAAACATATACACGATTAGCAATACAGGCTGAATACAACACACAGTGCGATCGCGTATACAATATATGCGATCGCACCTTTTTTATTTATTTTTCTTTTAAAAGATATGTTGACATTTACTTTAGCCTAGGCTATGACGCTATAAGTTAAACAAACAGAACAAAAGCAAATGCTCAGAGATTATCAGCAAAATATTTTCGATAAAATTATTACTAACTTCTCATCTGGGATTCAATCCCAGATGCTAGTCCTTCCCACCGGTGGCGGTAAGACGGTACTGTTTAGTGCGATCGCTAAGACATATACCGACGCTGGTAAATCAATCATGATGATTTGCCATCGTCAAGAGTTGATAGATCAGGGTGCAAATAAACTTAAACAAATTACCGGGGTGTTCCCTGGTATTATCAAAGCTGGTTACAAGTACATCCAGTCTCAAGTACAAGTGGCTTCTATCCAGTCCCTGAAGTCAGAGAAGAGAATAAAGCCTCCCGTAGACCTGTTGATTATCGATGAGGCGCACCACGCCACGTCCCGCGTGTATGCAGATATTGTTAACCATTACAAAAAACAAGGGACGCACATTTTAGGTGTTACCGCCACACCCGTAAGACTTGACGGTGTTGGCTTCGATGTAATGTTCCAAGAAACAGTAGAAGAGGTTTCAATCAAGCAACTTATCGCTGAAGGCTACCTCTGTAAATATAAGCTACGCGCCGCAGTAGTTGAATATGCTTTGCATCGCAATGGCGCTAAAGCAGATACCCAGCAAGAACTTAGGGAAGCTGCAAAAGTCCTATGTCCAGAAGACCTGGTTAGAGAATATTTAAACCATAACGGTAAAAAAACCGTGGTGTTTGCTTGTAATGTTGACCACAGTAAACAAATTGAACAGGCATATGTGCAACAGGGTATCAAAGCTGAACATATTGACGGTTCCACCCCTGGTAGTGTGCGATCTGAAATACTGGAACGATTTAAGAGAGGGGACACTACCGTAATTACAAACTGTGGGATACTCACAGAGGGGTTTGACTGCCCAGATATTGAGCTAGTGCAACTAGCACGCCCAACTAACTCTGTATCTTTGTATCTGCAAATGGTGGGACGGGCGTTAAGACCCTCACCTGGCAAGGTAGAAGCTATTATTCTAGACCATGCCAAAAACTGGGAAGTTCACGGACTCCCAGACGATTTTCGCGACTGGACTAAGGATATTAAAAAGCCTTTAAAATGCAGCCATTGCAATACTGTGTTCTATCCAGACACCAAGCTGGCTACATCCAAAACCAAAAAAATTTCCGCTGATGGTGATGTGGTTACATTTTACAATCAACCATGCCCTGAATGCGGAACAGAGGTTCAGTGGCATACTTTATCACGGGAAGCCAGCGAGGATGCAGCACCTGAGAGGGGTAAAATATCCTCTGATACTAACGCTATTTTTAGAGACATTCCCAACGAATGCAATTATGATTTCCTTGGCCTTGTAGCACAAATAAAACAGCAGAACAAATGCCATCTTAGGATTCCATCTAAGCGATTAACCTACTACTATCCATGGCTTAAAGAGGAAATTCTTAATAATCACACACTCTGCATTGATGACATCGAGATTGCACTGTATATCCTTAAAGCTGGCGATCGCAATGATGCTGAAAAGTTAGTCTTTCAAGTTCTATTTGCATCAATTTATCGCTGTACTTCCTGGCGAGAAATACAAGACATAATGGAAGACCGGCCAAACTCCATCAAAGCTGCTGTTTGGAAGTTTATGCTACCTCAATACAAAACCAAGATTAATCAAATGAAGCAGCAAGCCCTACAACCCGCATAAAGCAAAAGCCCCCATATCGGGGGCTTTTTTATTGGGTCATGCTACAAAGAACTTATCATGTCTATGGACTCTTTGTACCTAGTGCTATTCCCCCGAAGTTTGTACCCTTGCGCCGCGTTATTCAGATCCGCGATCGCATCTGCTTTTTTTCCCTCATGCTTATTTAACAAAGCCCTTGAATAGAAGTAATCAGGGTTTGGATTCAGCAGAATCGCCTGATTAAAGTTGAGCCTAGCCTCTACAAATCTGCCTAGTCCCATAAAGATGAACCCGCGTATCACCATCGCGGTATGACTCTTAGGATCTAAAATCAGAACTTGATCTATGTCCTTCAATGCTTTATGTTCTTCAGCTACCTTGCGGTAGGCTAGACCCCGCATAAAGTAATATCTAGCTTGATTGGGGCTACGCTCTATCGCTTTAGTGAAGTCAGCGATCGCAGCGTAATAGTCCCCAGCGTGGTTTCTCTCCAGCCCTCTAATAAAAAATTCCTCAGCAGTTGTTGGCATAATTACCGTCTGACTTAATGCCGGTGGAGTCGGCATTCTCACCGCTGGTACTTCATCTGCTATTGATGGATGTGGACTTACCGCAGCCGCGATCGCTGCTATTAATGCCTGGATAAAATTCATTTCTGCTGTTCTGTTTAAGACTCTTCTACTATCTCATTATTTATACCTGTTGTCAATAGAAAATATCTCATACTCTTGATTATTTAATATTAATTAATATGCCAATATTAACCTATTCAATGCTTTGTATAGGCTTCATTCAATATTGATTCAATTAAAGCTAATTGAACTTAATAGGGTACGGTTTCCTGGACTTCCCACGGAGTTCTCCGCCACTGCATGGGTGCTACTATTTCCCCAGACCTTCTAACGAGCGATCGCCACATACTCCGGGCGATTCCCATACCTTCTCGCCACTTCCAGATAATATTCTGGGGAGATATTGGGGTTGGCGTGTTAGCAACTACTATATCTGGGTTCTCTGTAATGCTATTCCCTCTGAAATCTAAAAGCCCATTGAACATAAGGTTGTAAAGGTCAATCATCAGCATTCCCCCATGTTCCGGCATAAAGTCAAACAGTTCCTCCTTTGTCATTCTGGATTGGAGAATACTGTACAGGACGTGATACCACACAACCATCTTGGGGATATTCAGTTTTTCCATCTCTGGTGGAGTAGCCAATCCCTGGTTGGGAACGCCATTGTCAGCTCCCCATTTTGCCCCACGACGACGTTCTGTGTCGTAATCGTAGAGTCCGCAATGTCTGAGGCTTAAACGCCACCTCTCCAATGTATGCTGAGAGTGAAACGCTTTTCCCCATTTGGTTTTCATGTAGTCAACTAAAGGGGTTAAAGCATAATGAATACTCACATCATTACTCAGGAGTCTTCCTAGAGATTCCTCTTGCCACCTTTCTTTAGATTTTCCCTTGATTGCATATACCCCATAGTCTACAGCCGCCCGCCAAGTAAAGGCGTTTATCAGCCCCATCAGGGTCAATATTCTGCGATCGCTCAACTTCATTGAGCTAACCAGAATATGACACTCTTCTTGCCACTCCTGGATTTGACCAGAAGAGACTCTAATATATTCTGCTTCAGTCCTATTAGTCTGCATTAGTTCCCCACAATGCGGATTACTCAACCGAACTACTATTGTAGTATACTCCGTCTTTTTATGTCAATATTCCACAGCACATCATCTACGTGTTTACATGTCATGAATAATGCTATGTGTATACCTAAATAGCCTGTTTTCCCATTTTGCTAACAATACCCTTTTAAGGGTATAAGAGAGAGATTTTTATTTTTCCGGAAAAAAGAAAGACCTCTCTCCCAATCTACTAAAGTGGTATTGTTAGCAATTTTGAATTTACTTAGATAAAGCCATGGTTTATACAAGTCGCTATCCTAGTAACTTTGCTTATACTCTTTAGGGTAATTATGGTTATAAGTAGGTGTGTTGTGGGAGCGGGACAAAAACTCTAATATCTCTGGACTGAGTTCAAACCACTCTCTGCGAATTTTGTATCTGGCGAATAGCTTGTGATATTGGCGCTCGGTCTTCTGGTCACCTCTCAGCACCTTGGCTAAAACCAACTTGCCACTATTGGCTGTGCAAATCTGCTTTAGCCTTTGTTCTGGGGCTTGGGAATAACCTATTTTTACTAGTTGGTTAGATTCATCCACTATGAAGTATACAAACACATTCTTGCCTCAATGCTTAACTCATTCCAGCTTGTACATTCATGTGTTTTAAAAGCAACTTTACCCGTGTTTCGTGTCCGTACTAATTGTTTAGGTTTTCTACTGAACCGCGATCGCAGTAATGCTTTTGATTTATCATGAAAGAAACTTATTTAACTGCGATCGCGGTTGATGAAAATATGTCGGATACTCAGGTAAAAGATAAGGGTAAAAAGTCAGTCTGGAGTAGAGAGGCGTGCTTTAAAAGATATGTTGAAGGTAAGTCAATTACCATGATTCAACTATCTAAAATATCTGGAAGGGCGATTGGTACAATAGGGCGTTGGGCATCTCAGGACAACTGGAAGGGAGCCAGGTATTATTTTCAACAAAGCCTTACTCAGGACATTAAAGATAAAACTATTTTAAAGGCTAGTGAAAAACTTTCAGATGAGTTATCTGATATATCTTTGGCTAATTATCAAGCCCATAAGGAAATGAGGGATTATGTGGTATCTATTATTAGGCGTAAAATGGCACACTTGGCAGAGATTAGCTACCTAGAGTATACAGACTGGGAACGTGAGCTTAAAAAGCATCACCCCGCAGGGGAAATTAACAACCTCAGCATGATTTTGGCTCGGTCTACTGACTGTATTTCTAATGCCGTGGGATTGCCTTATCATGTCAACGTAAACAGCGCCTATCGCAAGCTAGAGGCTGAAGGTTACATGGTCGTAGACCCTAACGCTAATTCTGACGATAAGGATAATGTGGACGAGATTACAATTGATGTGCAGTCTGAACGCGAAATATTAATTACAGATGATGTCTGATATCCGCTGCATATCAGACATATCCCCTATTTGGCAGCGATCGCTCGTTTTCCCTGTGACAAGCTTCTCTACATTGCGGGCGATCGCACAATGTAGACGATGAACATATTCAACCAAGATAAACCCCAGCGGCTTATTCTCTTTCTTTATTAGATAAAAACTATAAGCTGCCATATTCCTGCGGGTTACAAAGCTCTTGGGGAGTTTTCCAGTATAGCTATCGTTGTGGCACGTATATGGAATTAGATTATTTTTGATGCTGTTGATTTCATCTGAAATTATGGAATATTGAACATCTCTGTAATGATGCAAGAGTTCCTCCACTCCATCTTTGCAAACTTCCACCCACGCTGAAAACTTGAGAAAACTATGCCCGGATGCAAAGTTTATGGAGTTGTGGAGTAAGAACAGGGTAGCGCGATCGCACCCTGACCGCGCTATTATCCCCCGCAGATTTTGCTTGATCTGGACTTCTTTTTCCTCGGTCAATAACTTATATTCCCTGTCTTTTTCTAGGGCTTGAGCTATGTGTTGCAGAGTGGGGTATATCTGCTTTTTCCAAAGTATGGTGGCGATCGCAATAAAAACTACAACGGATACCTCAACAATTGTGTTAATTGTAATATGCTCAATTATCGGGTTGGGTTGCGGGATTTTTTGTAAGCTGGACATATTGAAATACCTGGGAAATTTACCTTTTTATATTTCCCATGGGTTAACGGATTGACCGCTAATTTAGCTTTATTTAATCTCTCGGTTTCTGCTAATAATTTGGGTATTTAGTGGTTGACAATGCTGGTTAATTATGTTTAAATTATATGTAGACGGGATAGAGCAGTGGTAGCTCGCCAGGCTCATAACCTGGAAGTCGGTGGTTCAAATCCTCCTCCCGCCATTTAAATGAATTGATTGGTATATATCTATCGTATCCGTGTTTTGGATAAAGGATTGATTGGTTTTAACTAATGCAAAACCCCTCCTTTTTTGTGCATTTTTCCTTGTCGGTGGCAAGTCCGCTTGCTGATTTGCAGGTTTGCCACTTGTCAGGTTAAATGTATAACAACACTTAGGTAAGAAATCTAAGTGTATAGACTAAGGTGCTAGTTTAGCCTTATTTAACCTTTCCTGCTTGTACCAGGCTGCGATCGCTGGTGCCCAATCTTGGAAATGTCCCCACAGTAAATCGCACAATTTCTGGATCTCCATCTGTGCATCTTTCTTGTGGCGTAGATCCATAAAGTGGAGTAGCGATCGCACGTTAAAGCTGACTACAAAGTGTTGTCTGTAATCAAATGGGACGATACCCCTGGCTTGTTCTTCCGGCATTCCACCGTCAATCGCTTCCTTGTACCGGTACAATGCGGCTTTACACCAGTTTAAATGTTGCGATCGCAATACTGGAGAATAAAAATATTTGCCACCTTGTCTATCGGCATAATACCCCACGGGTCTGAGGTAAAAGACCTCTTCAATGTCTCTAATTTCCTCCGCAGCTTCTAAGAATTGTTTTGAAGTATATCGCATACTCTGCACATCGAAGCTGACACCTACTCTGTGGGTTCTAGCTTGCTGAATTACGCTGTGGGGGAAGTATCCACAGACAAAAGTAATCTGTGGGTGTTCTAACGGTCCATAGTGCCCCCGTCCACCCTTCAGTAGTCGATTAACGATGATATCCCCACAGGCTACCTCTTCGGGTAATTCCTGTGGGTTGACCATGCGATCGCTGTAGTCTTGGTGCATCGCGGCGTAAATTACCTGTTGAGGATTGGCGGTTTTCGTAATGACTTCAACCTTGAATAGGTTCATGTTTGTTTCTGAGATTTTGCTACTCTCAGTTTATCGCCAAGTGTGGAGAGGTCTTTTGACCCCGATAAGGGTAAAGTTTGCCCTCAAGTGTGGAGAGGGTACAGCGATCGCATTTACCTGGTCAAGGATAATTTTTGCCCTCAAGTGTGGAGAGGTATTTTGACCCGGATAAGGGTAAAGTTTGACCCTAAGTGTGGAGTGGTAATAGCGATCGCAATACCCGGACAAGGGTAAATTTTGACCCTAAGACTGGAGAGGTATTTTGACCCGGATAAGTGCAATTTTTGCCCTCAAGTGTGGAGAGGTTTTTTGACCCGGTCAAGGATAATTTTTGCTCTCAAATGTTGATGTTTCAACAGATGTAGATCATCTGACCTTCATCTGTTGAACTGAAGCTGAACCCTGCTAACATAAACATTCTCGCTCTACGACACGCTAACCCGTCTGTCTCAGTTGGATAGCAGAATAACTTTGTTCCGGATGGAATTGAGCGAATTAATTCCTTCCATTCCTTCAATAAACGACGCAGAATTACTCCGCCCTTAATAGGGTTCATTATGAAGTGGTCATAGTCACATGACCCATCTACAGTAAACAAGGTATCGCCGTCTTTGCAGACGGCTATTGTTATACGCACATCGCAGCAGTTGAAACTGCAAAAAGCAAGCATATAATCTGTTAAATCTTTTTGCGTATCTAAATTTAAATCTTGAAGGACTTCGTTGATATTTATTTGAGACATGTTATAACCTCTGATTCCGAGGACGATTTCCGAGGACGCTGTGTCTATATATCGATAATAACTGAATTTTGAGTGTATGTCAATTAGTTTTAAAAATGTAATAGCGATCGCACCCACAGAAGGGTAAACTTTGCCCTAAGTCTTGAATAACCCATATTTCCCACAAGGGTAATTTTTGTCCCAAATCTAGAGTGTTAGAGTGCGATCGCATTCACCCGGATAAGGGTAGTTTTTGCCCTCAATGGTTGAAAAGTCATTCCTCCACATGAGTGCAATTTTTGCCTTTAAGACTGGAGTAGCTGTTAGCTGTAAGCCTATCTAATCCTTTAATTAAGTGCAGTCATTATTACCCGGATAAGTACAAAATTTGCACTCAATACCGGAAAGGTGTTTACTCCGACAAGGGTAAAATTTGCATTTAAAAAATTGTTATGTCTATGGGTAAGGGTACTTTAGCTTTCATCTCATGTCTGTTTTCTATCCACCATTTGGCGGATTTAGTTTTTAACACCCACTGGGGATATTCAACCCCGCAGCGATCGCAGTCAGATAGAAACTTGGCCCTTATGGTTTTAGCCCATTGGACTTGTTTCTCTGACCCTTCTAGGTCAGGGAGTAGAGACTGATCTACTAGGTCTTCCAGTTTATCTACCGTCTTCAATATTTTTCCTTGAGAAATGACAAGGAAGCTGGTTTTATGTTTATGCCACGAGGAACCGCAGCATTCTTTCAACCGGTATATGCCGTCTGGGATATTTCCCAAGTTGAAAGATACCTGGTGCGATTTCCCTCTGTGCGACCTTTCCATGGATTCCTTGTCAATGGGTTTGCCATAGTAAATGTCTGCTGAGTTTGCTGAGTTTTCGGCATTTATCAAATATGCGTTGATTCCCTTGTTTCGATTTGTCCACACAGTCAATACTTCTGCATGGGCTTCCTTGGTGCTTTCTGCATACAAGGATTCTAATTTAGCCTCGGTGTCTATAAGGTTAATTATGTATTTCTTGCATCCTAGCTTGACTAGGTTTGCGTATTTAGTTATTTGGGCTTTTAATTTTGCGATTTGAGACATATTATTTCCCCTCCGTTTGCCGAGGACGCTGTGTTCATATATTGATAATAACTGACTTTTGAGTGTATGTCAATTAGTTTTTTTAAAAAAAAAGCAATAGCGATCGCATTCACCTGGATAAGGGTAATTTTTGCCCTCAAGTCTGGAGAGGTATTTTGACCCGGATAAGAGTAAATTTTGCCCCTAATACTGGAGAGGTAAGTGCTACGCACCCGCAGGTGGTTAAGAATAGAGAGCGATCGCTATTACCTGGATAAGTGCAATTTTTGCTCTCAAGTCTGGAGAAGGTATGATCGATCGACATTACCTGGATAAGTGCAATTTTTGCTCTCAAGTCTGGAGAGGGTACAGCGATCGCATTTACCCGGATAAGTGCAATTTTTGCTCTTAAGACTGGAGTGGTAAGAGCGATCGCTATTACCTGGACTAGGGTAAATTTTGCTCTCAAGTCTGGAGAGGTATTTAACCGGATAAGTGCAATTTTCACCCTCAAGTCTGGAGAGGGTACAGCGATCGCATTCACCCGGACAAAGGTAATCTTGGTGGTGCGATCGCTGTGGGCTACTATTTCACCTGTACCAGCTTTGCCCATTTCTCCCATGACAAGCTGGGGAGGTTCTTCGATTTCCTGTCCTTGCTATAGGCATTGAAATCTTTTACAGGATCGTTTTTTTGTTGCTGGTATTCTTCCTGCTGTTTTTTGCGGATAATATCCCACTCCGCTTTTTTCTCTGCATCATAGACAGAAACCCATGCTTCGGAGAGGACGTAGCAGCGAGCTAGTTCTGCTATCTCCTCATTGGAGATGTCGCTATTGGCATCCTGGTATTCGGTCCAGGTTTGGTTTTCTCCCCAGAACTCGTCGGCGAGCAAGTATGCCGACTTGGAATAAGCGGGGATTGGCTGTGCTTTCAGTCTTTCGACTTCTGACAGAAATAACTTTTGTCTAGCGTCCGCGATCGCCGATAGCCTTTGTCTTTCTGACTTAGTATCTGGCGCTTCACACGCAAGGTTTTCCCGCGTGCCCCACACGGGGTGTTCATACCAGGTTATCCTGGTTTCAATAACTGATGCGTTGTCGTCCCAGTCTTGGTCGTAGATGACCTTTGACTTTTCTGACCATTCTCCGTTTTGGATGGAGTTCCACAATTGCTGGTGCGTAGGTTCCATATTTTGCTCCTGTTGTTCTAATTGCTCTAATTGCGCCTCGGCATCCAGGAGGTTGAGAATGTATTTCTTACACCCTAGGCTAACTAGTGTAGTGTACTTTGCGATCGATGCTTTCAGCCTTGCTTGAGACATATATCCTACCTCCGAGTGCCGAGGACGCTGTATTTATATTCGTATATTAGTTGATTGTCAGATATATGTCAAGCACTATTTTAGAGAAAATAGCAATCAATATATATGGTACGCGATCGCTCCTCCCATACAGCGATCGCCTATCCACTTCTGGGATCGAGTAAAAGAAGAATTTTAAATATGCGATCGCATACCATAACCCAAGTATCACCTGGTTATGGGTGGTTTTTTGGCGTACTGACAACTAGATGTGTAAATGGGAATAGCAGCGATCGCATACCAGGAAGCCTCACCCGGTACAGCGATCGCGTTCACCCGGATAAGTGCAAAATTTGCCCTCAAGTCTGGAGAGGTAAGTGCTACGCACCCGCATGGGGTTAAGAATAGAGAGCGATCGCTCTTGTTTACTAATTTTCTGTATTGTTTATTTCCTAATTTTGTCTTTATATTTTTTTCTTCGTGCTTTTCCTTTTTCGGTTTGTTCGTATTTCTCCTGAGCTTTTTCTATCTTTGCCTGTCCTGTTGCTGTCTCAGAATAGGTTTTACTAGCTTCAGCTTTTGCTTTTTTTCCTTTATCGGATTGTATGTATTTTTCCTGGGCGGTTTTCTTTTTTGACATAGTTGTACTGTGTAAACTTTTCTTTATTTTAACGTAGATACATTATTTATGCCTAGGTATATCTATCGTATCCGGGTTTTTAGCTTGAAAAAATTTTATATAGTGCGATCGCTTACTCCTCCCCCTTGTAAATTCTTGGGGTAAGGTTTTTAGGGTAAAATTCTTAAGTGTTGTGGCTTTACTTAAAATTCTTGAGTGTTTGATGATTGGGTGA
>CAYUZA010000001.1:131020-132969 GCA_964449535.1 uncultured Saprospiraceae bacterium | reverse complement strand
GATTTTTAAGTGCCGCAAACCATCCACCTGGTTACAAGGTATCCGGGTGAGATTTTTAAGTGCCGCAAACCATCCACCTGGTTACAAGGTATCCGGGTGAGATTTACATCTAATATATAGTATTTTTTTGCTATTCCCAAAAAAAACTTTCAGAAAGCAATCGAAATTTTTTAAGCGATCGCCTACCATAATTCAAGTATCACCCTTAACCGGGTGATTTTTTTTGGGCGTACTGGCAACTAGATGTGTAAATGAGAATAGCAGCGATCGCCTATTCCCAAAAAAAACTTTTAAAAAAGATATTGACATTAACTAGTAATCGAGTTAATGTAAAAGAGTAAAGCAAATAAGGAAAAGCAAGAAATGATTTATACAACAAAAAAAGAAATAACCAACATTTTCAATGCTTTAAACAACGTTATTAATTCTAGACCGTCTCACCCGGTCTTAAACTATTGCCTTTACAGTGAATCTAGCTTCACTGTAACCGATTTAACTACTTGGTTGAAAATAAATTTAAAAGACAAAGAATATTGTGATCCATTTTTATTACCAGTTAGAAAGGTTCGGGATATTTCCAAAAAACTAAATGATAAAAACTGCGTTACTATATGCCAAGATAATGATAAGGTTGTAATCAATGGTTATTTTTTTGAAACTGATCCTCTTATAGATCAGTTTCCAGAAGCGCCCAAAGAAATATATGACACAAAGTATAACTTATTCATAGACTTAGATAACTTTGTAAATACATTCAATGCCGTTTCAAAATGTGTCAAAAAAGACGATCACTTTGAGCACAGCGGTGTCCATTTATGCGGTAATAAATTAATAGCCTGTGACGGACACAGAGTAGCTTGGGCTAATTTTGGCAATCCAGGAAGTGATGTTTCTCACATAAAGGCCGTGATCGATCCTACATTTGCAAAGCACCTGGCAGCGATCGCTGGTAACACTGATTTTGCTACGCTACAGATTAGCGATAGCTACATTACTGTAGAAACAAAACACGGTAAATTAACCCAAAAATTAATACAATTTAAAGAAGAGTACCATTTAGGAAATTTAAGCTTACCAGTAGAAAATTCTTTCATAGAAGTTTCTACTGTAGAATTATTGAATAAAATAGACTTGGCACGCGTTTGTGCTAGTCAAAATGAAAGTTCAGTAGTATGGCTGAGAGTAAATGGTAGCAAGCTTGCTATTATATCAGAATTTTCTTTTGATGATATGCCTATTTCTGATTATAGTAAGCTTGAGGATAGATTAGTCTTAATTGACGCAGATAAAGTAGTACCTTTGTTAAAAACTTTTGATAAGAAAAAAAGAACACGATTATCTTTAAAAGATAGCGCAACCTTAGTTTCAATCCGCCAAGATCAATATGACGGGTTAAATTACGGTGTAATGCCATTGAATCCAATTAAAGATAAAAAAGTAGTAGTAAAAGGGTGCGGATACGCTCCCCCAGTAGATTTACCTTATGAGTATGATGATCAGTGCTTACAGGTGACAAAAGACAACTATGGCTTTTGTAAAGCAGAAAATTTACCTTTGCCTTGCTATCAATATAACGAAAATGTGTTAATTGTAACAGATGACAGGATCGAGTCGGGTTTCCAAGTTGCGGTTAATAATCCTTATTACAAAGAACCAAAGTCATTAGACCCGGAATTAACACAGTTTCTACTGTCTTTTACCAGCCATTATCTTTCTGATATGTTAGCAGCGATCTATTATTCTGATAACATAATCAAAACTAATATTATTGTAAGAATACTAAAGGAGAGATTTAAGACAATTAAAATTGCCAAGGAGCGATCAAGAATAATTCTAGGTCATACCTGGCTAGAGGTAGGCAGGGGTTTAACTAACAAGTTGGACGAAAACTTGATAAAAGAAATAATTAAACTGAAGTCTACTACAGTAGACCCGTCAACAGTCACCAG
>CAYUZA010000001.1:89231-130920 GCA_964449535.1 uncultured Saprospiraceae bacterium | reverse complement strand
TCAAGAGTTACCAGTCACCAGTCAAGAGTTACCAGTCACCAGTCAAGAGTTACCAGTCACCAGTCAAGAGTTACCAAAAAAACTACTACCTAAAATATTAAAACACGCTGTAAATTTTACACTGGGGCTAGGATTGGGGCTAGGATTGGGGTTAGGGTTAAATTTAAATCTAAGTGTCAATACACTACAGACACTACAGACACCAAGTCAAACAAATGTTTCTTTTGATAAATAAGCAGCGATCGCCTAATGACTACCATATCACCCTTAACCGGGTGATTTTTTTTTGGCATACTGGCAACTAGATTTATAGGTGAGAATAGTGGCGATCGCCTATTCCCCAAAAAAAACTTTAAAAGATAGTTGACGTTAGCTAAAAAATAAGTTAATATAGAAGAGTAAAGCAAATAAGGAAACAAGCAATGAGATTACAAACACAATTAATCGAATTAAGGGATCAGTTTCATACTATCCCAGAATGGTATGAAGCTTTACAGGCTATCGCGGCTTTAGAGAACAAAGAAATAATGAAAAAACATTCACTGTATGCTTGTTCAAAACAAGCATACATCGCGAAAAAAATATTAATCCTCATCAAGAATAAAGGTATGATGAGGATTAAAGAATTACGTGATTTTTTCCCGGGTGTTACCATAGATTCTATTCTAATCACGCTTAATACTTATGATTTTTTAACCCTGTTTACGGGTGAAGTGTCAAACGATGAATACTATAAAGGGATCTATTTGGATCCTGAAAGTAATCCTAGAACCTGGGTTAAGGTTGCGGAGTAGGTTACCCATGTCACCCTTAACCGGGTGTTTTTTTTGGGCGTACTGGCAACTAGATGTGTAAATGAGAATAGCAGCGATCGCCTATTCCCTGAAAAAAAGTTTTAAAAAAGTGTTGACATTAGCTGATAATTAAGTGAATATATAAGAGTAAAGCAAATAAGAAAACCGAAAATGAACTCAGAAATTAGTCAGAACAGACAAAACTTGTTAATAAACATTGCAACAAATAGAGGGTACAGTTACTCAGAGGCTGTAAAATTAGCCTCTAAAGTAGAAGACCTTATCAGACAGGGTAAATACCCAGAAGCATACGAAAAATACATTTCAAGGCTATGTAGTTAGTAAAGCGATCGCCTACCATATCACCCATATCCGGGTGATTTTTTTGGCGTAGTGGCAACTAGATTTACAGGTGATGTTAGCAGCGATCGCCTATTCCCTAAAAAAAACTTTTATAAATCTATTGACGTTTAAAGATAATCAAGTTAATATATAAGAGTAGTCAAAAGAAACAGGAAAAACAAATGTATAGTGTTTATGTGTTTGAAACATGCGATAATATGTTTGATTTTAGTAAAAAAATCGATAAGTGGTCGTGCGGGTTGTGGTGGGGAAACTTTGAAGAAGCCGGGATAGAAAAATGTTACGTTGCGGTTGAGGAAAAAACTGGTACGCCAGTAGGTTTCCAAACCCTGAACATCGATCATCAAACAATCGCAATAGAGGTTCATCCTGAACATAGAGGAAAAGGTTTAGCTTTTCTCTTAATCGAGGAGTCAAACTCCACTACGCCTGAGAGAGACGAAAATCACTCATTCTGGGAAAGCGTTAAACAGAAATTTTGTTAACTACATTTATCGATACCATATCACCCTTAACCGGGTGTTTTTTTTGGGCGTACTGGCAACTAGATGTGTAAATGAGAATAGCAGCGATCGCCTATTCCCTAAAAAAAATTTTTAAAAAAGGTATTGACATTAACTAATAATCAAGTTAATATTTAAGAGTAAAGCAAATAAGGACTTCTGAGAAATGAACCGTTTACTGCATAGCATATATACGTTTACACAACCCGAATTTTGTCAAATTTTGACAAAGATGTCGCTGTCTCATTCGGATTTCAACACAGTTCTAGTAGAAAAAGGCTATGTGTTGTACGAGAGAGACAAGCCTGTAGCTTTCCAGTGCATCAATACAGATAATTTGTGTACTATGATTTATGTTCTCCCTTCTTTCAGGGGAAAAGGACTTTCTTATTATCTCTTAAATGCATCGGGATGTTATTATCCCACCCCTAGCGCAGCAGCAGGTAACATTAGTTATTGGCGGGCGATCGCCGACTCCCAGAAGTTCTGGGCTGAACTTATTCGTTATTTCCATGGCGAATAAAACAGCGATCGCCACTTATGTCACCCTTAACCGGGTGATTTTTTTTTGGCGTACTGACAACTAGATTTATAGATGGTAGTAGTAGCGATCGCCTATTCCCTAAAAAAAGTTTAAAAGCATAGTTGACATTAGCTAAAGAATAAGTTAATATATAAGAGTAAAGCAAATAAAAAAAAAAGGAAACAAAAAGATGACTTACAGAGAACTACAAAAAGCACTGAAAACACTACGCAACAATGGAGCAAAAGTACAGTGCAAACTCAATGCCAAGAAAATAATATTACAAGCTGAATACAACAGATTAACACAAGCGCAACAACGCTGGACAGTAGAAGAAACCGTCATCAGCTACCTACAAAGCGCACAATCCCAAATGGCTACCATCGCCGATTTAAGAAAAATAGGTGCTACTGATAGTTTATTAATTCAGCTAAATATTGATGACAAAATAGACCTCTTCACTGGAGAAGTTTCGTCTGATGAGTGGCACAAGGGCATTTTCCTTCAGGGTGTCACAGCACCCAGAACATGGGCTAAGTTAGCAGCGTAACGCGTATTGATTACTACTAGCGATCGCCTATTAAAAAACTTTCTAAATAGCTTGACATAGTATATATAGATAAGCTACTGCATAAGACTAAAACAAATCAGTTCTGTAGTGATAAGCAAAGTTTGCATCAGCAACTATAAACACTAAAAAACTGATGATGCAGACATTGATCCGCTTCTGCAAGCATATCGCACAAGACGCGGTAAACAAGATGTAGCCGGTTAGGAGGTTACCCTAGAGTAGCCTCCTGAAAACCGAGATCGGAATTTTTTGGGCGATCGGGCGCACCTATCCACTACATATATTCCTGAAAAAAACAGAATTGTTTTATACAATAACTCTAATATCTTGTATTTATAAAAGGTTAGATTTCCCCTTATACTGTTAATATAGCAATTAGCAACAGGATGTGTCAACTATTGTTACAAAACTTTACATATAAATCAAGAAGGGGTTTACTGTCTTGATAAGGACGGGTAGTAGCGGGTTACTGTCTTGATAAGAATTGATATTAACTGGAGAGTATGAGAAGGTGATAGGGTAGTTAATTCTCTGGTGAAATGAAAAAGAAGGATAAACGATGCTGCCCTATCTGTGGAAAGAGGATGAGAAAGGACTCGGTAAAGGAAACCTGCTATTCCTGCTACAGAAAAACAGATGAGTACAGGAGGGAGAATGCCGAGAAGTCAAGGCGATCGCACCAAAAGAAGCGAAGACAGGAGCATACTTTGAGTCAAGTTGATTTAATGTAGTAGGCTAAAAATAGGGTAAATTAATCTGTGGGATAATATGAGATATTGCGTTAAATCCTAGAGAATGAAGTTAGTTTGTAGTCAGTCTGATTTATATAATGCGCTGTCATTGTCATGCCGTTGCGTACCTTCTAGACCTACCCACCCGATACTAGGGAATCTGTTATTAGTGGCTAGGGATGGCTATTTACACGTAACTGGGTTTGACTTAACCCTGGGTGTAAGAACGAAATTAATGGCTTCTGTGTTGAAAGAGTGTGAGATTGCAGTCCCAGCCAAACTGTTGCTAGATATCTGTGGGAAGCTCCCGACGGGTGACGTGGTTCTGTCTTTATTGGATGACGGTGTGGATGAGCGATCGCTCAGTATTAAGACAGATACAACCGGGGGGAATTTTACTATTAGGTGCGTGTCTGCTGGTGAGTATGTGGAGTTCCCGATAATAGACTCTGATGAAATTGTTGTACCAGCAGGGACTCTACAGGAGGGGATTAGCAAAACTATCTTTGCTGCTAGTGGAGATGAAACAAAGCAGGTATTAACTGGGGTGAGAATCCAGTTTGCTATTGACAAGATAGAGTTTGCTTCTACAGATGGTCATAGGTTGTCGGTGGTGACTTTAAACAGCGATCGCGATGTACCGGAAATGGGGTTAACAATTCCATCGCGATCGCTCGCTGAACTACAACGGTTATTAGCGAAGCAAGAGGCTGTGATGCCTGTAACGATTACCTACGACAATGGGATGGTAATGTTTACAGGGAATGACTATACGCTAGTCAGTCGCACTTTAGAGGGGAATTACCCTGCTTATAATCAGTTAATCCCGCGTCAGTTTGAACGGATGATAACTGTGGAAAGAAAGCAGTTGTTAGCTTGTCTGGATAGAATATCTACGGTTGCGGATACCAAAAACCACATTGTAAAGGTAGAGGTAAATCAAGTTGAGCAAGAGATAACTTTATCTTGTGAAGCGCCGGATGTGGGTAGTGGGTATGAGTCTATTTCGGCGCAAGTGACTGGAGAAAATATAACTCTGGCGTTTAATATCAAATATCTGACTGAGGGGATAAAACAGTTGGCTTCTACGGAAGTAGTGATTAACTTGAATCAACCTTTAACTCCTGCTATTCTTACCCCACTAGGTGGCACAAAAATGATATACTTAGCTATGCCTGTACAGATACGAGACTAAACTTTTTTCTGTGTTCTGGGTTCCTTTATAGCTCTCTAGTTGACTGAGGTGATGTGTTGACTAGGGAGTTTTTCTTTGAGTGCAGATTAGTGACTGAAAATATTGTTGGGGAAGTAGCGATCGCGGGTTAATCTATAATATTTGGTTTTGTTTTTAAACCGTTGTTTAGTATAATTGATCTATCAATTGTAGGCTAAATATCCAATTTCCAGTTTTAAAATATGACACGCGGTGAAATCCTCAGAAAACTCTTCAAAAGCTTCTCTCGCAATGAAAGGAACGAATTTTTAGCTGCGGCGCAAGAACTGATTGAAGAAGAGAAAAACAAAAACAACGTACTGCTGGCTAGAGATTTAGAAAAACTGTTGCACAATAGCAATGGGCATACCAAGCCACTATCATCTAACTTGGCTCCCGCTAAATCATTTCCTGAGCCACCCAAGGATAAAGACACTGGACTAGCTTTACTTGATGTCAAGCGATTTGACTTGACATGGGATCACATCGTCCTCAGTGAAAAAATATTTCATACTCTACAAGGAATCGTTCTCGAAAACTGTAAGCAAGACACACTTGCAACTTATAACCTCAAGCCCAAAAACAAACTACTCTTTTGTGGTCTACCAGGTTGTGGTAAAACCCAAACGGCAAAAGTTCTGTCTAGTGTCTTAAATCTACCCCTTGTGTACGTTAACCTATCAGCAGTATTTTCTTCTTACTTAGGTGAAACAGCTACTAATCTTCAGAAAATTTTTACTTACATTGAGCAGGGGGAATGGCTGGTTTTATTCGATGAATTTGATGCGATCGCTCGCGATCGAGATAGCTTAAATGAACATGGAGAAGTCAAGCGTCTAGTTAATAGCTTGTTACAACTTATTGATAATGCAACTAATCAAAGTATATTTGTGGCGGCGACTAATCACGAAAAACTATTAGACAGTGCAGTTTGGCGAAGATTTGACGAGGTGATTTTATTTGACAACCCAAGCCTGGAATTACGCACGGCTATTTTAAGCCGTTATCTGTCCGGTATCCGTTATACTAATATAAATCTATCTACTTTTGCGGAACGGTTAGAAAATGCCACTGGAGCAGATATAGAACGTATTTGTTCTGATGCTATTAAAGCGGTAATTCTACGAGGGGAGCGTACCTTGAGGGCTGATGATTTAGAAGTTGCGATAGGACGCTTTTTAGAAAGGCAAAGTATAATAGCAAGCTCACTATAATCATCTACGCCAAATCCTCATAGTAAGTCATTTTGAATACCTTTGGATATGGTAGCTATTTGTTGGAATGAACTTTCTGTATAATTTTTTCTGTGTTCTGGGTTCCTTTATAGCTCTCTAGTTGACTGAGGTGATGTGTTGACTAGGGAGTTTTTCTTTAATGTTATGTGACTGTTATGTGACTGACTATAGATATTTATGGCTGAAAGTGTTGTTATTTATGGAGTTTAAATGCTTTGGTTTTAGTAACGTTATGTGATTGACTTTACAACGATAGCCAATAAAAAACCAGCTTTTTACAGCTGGGTAGCATTTAGAGGGGAAATCTTTTGATTTAGTTTAGATCCACTAGGTCTAATACGGTAGAATGCCACTTAAGCACTTGTATGGTTTTGTCGCGACCACGGGCGGTATCTAACACTATTTGCCCGTGTTCTTTACCAATATCTGTAGGTAACCATCTGGGATTTTCTACTTGATTTTTGATTTGCAGATTTCGCTCTTGCAGTTTTTTATTGAGCGCGATCGCTGATATCTTTTTCCCTGTCATTTCCAAGACGATTTGACATAGTTGAGTTACGGTCAACAGAGGTTCTGGTATTGGTAATGGGGGAAGATGTTTTTTGGTTTCCTCCGCTAACCATTTGTACTGGGGAAATGCTTTAGCGAAATTATTGGCTACCACCCCGGATACTAATATCTGGTGGACGTTGGGGAGTAGCACAGATGTGGTCAATCGGGTAATTACATCTATCTCTGCTAGAGGGTCTTTTTCTTCTATGTCTGATAGTGCGATCGTGACTGTACCTGTGTTCAGAAGTTCATCTACCCATGTGTCTACTTGGATGGCGAACTCATCGCTACACCATTGAGCAAATCTAATTGCTACTTTTGGATGTCCCCATGTTCCCTGATTCTCTGGACTTCCACCTTGGATTACTTGCACTAATTCCGTTATAGGAATTCCAATAACGGATGAAAGTGTTTCTAGATAAGACTTTGTGGATGAGTTTTGATTCCAGTTAGCAAACAATTTATTGCAAGATTGAGCCATGTCTGTTAGAGACACATATCGATCTTTGCGAATACGAATTGTTTTTCCGTTCCAATTTTTGATAAGATTAGTCATGAGGTATCCTATGCTAGAGGGTACAGCCACTGGGGATCCGGTGCGACTAACACCATCCCGCGAGTGGCAAATTATTCCTATATTCTACCACATATTTGAGACTAAAGTATACACAACCCTGTAATGTTTTGTTGCAAGGTTTTGAGTGTTCACTGCGATCGCACACATTGAAGTCAGAATAAATCAAGCTGACCGGTATAGTTTGATTTAGGTTTATCAACGGACTCGCTGCGGTTCTTCCTGACTAACAACAATTCCATCCGCTTGGGTTTGGTTCTATTCTTGCTGGTTCGTGTGACACCGCAGGAACTAGCAATAGTTTCTTTATAGTGGCGTTCCCAGTTTTCCTCTGGATATAACTCATCTAGTAATTCGTTGGGATAGTAACTGACAATCACCCCGGCGCACTCCACTGTATTGGCGATTTCAGCAAGCTTATAGTGTAGCTGTAGGTTCTCATCTTTGGTTTGATTGCTGTTGTGTGCGTAATAGTTCTCACAGTTAATATAGGGCGGATCTAGGTAGAATAAAGTATATGGGGTTGCCCAACGCTTGATGACGTTAACCGCATCGTCGTTCTCTATATAGCAGCGCTTGAGATGGTTGGTTGCTTTGTTAATGCGATCGCACACTTGGTTAAATATCTCTGGCGCTTCTTTTACTCGGTTAAATTCCAAATACTTTTTAATCCCCCAAATATCCCCCGGCATATATTTAAACGACATCCAAGAATCAACTAAGCTCCGGCGGGCTTGCTCTACTTGCTGTTTGATTGTTTCCTCGTCGGTTTCAGAACCAGCCAAATCTAATAGCACTTTGGCAAGCTCTAACGCCTGTACCTTGGCTTCGTTGTTTTGCAGGTGGGGTGAGGCTGCAAGTATGCGATCGGGGAGGTGGGTAAAAGTTTCCGATTCACATCTATCACTACCTTTGGTTTGCCTTAGTCCTGTGGAAGTCCCCCAACTATCCCCCTGCATATATTTAAACGACATCCAAGAATCTACTAAGCTCCGGCGGGCTTGCTCTACTTGCTGTTTGATTGTTTCCTCGTCGGTTTCAGAACCAGCCAAATCTAATAGCACTTTGGCAAGCTCTAACGCCTGTACCTTGGCTTCGTTGTTTTGCAGGTGGGGTGAGGCTGCAAGTATGCGATCGGGTAATTGGTTGAATTGTTCTGTCGATTCTCTTGCCCTGTCCCACTCTAGATATTTTTTGATGCTCCAGCTACGTCCCGTGTCGCGTGAAAACGACATCCAAGAGTCAACTAAGCTCCTGCGGGCTTGCTCAATGTCAGCCATGATTTCATCCAGATCACCTGTTTCCACATCTTGTTTACCCTGAGCGATTCTATGTTCTTCCCTAGAGTATGGGGTGTACCTGACCGCGTGGGCTAACAATTCCGGGTGGTCGCGACATACTCGGAACAGTTGCACGATTTTAGAATCAGCGTCATTTAGGACAATTCGGGGGTGATGTCCACGCTGTTTGATTTCCTCAAAGATGCCTTCGCTCACCATGCGGAAGTAGACGGCGGCGCTACCAGCAAAGGGTTCACAATAAATACTGAATTGATGTTGCTTGATGAACTCAATAATCCAGGGAGCTAGTCTAGCCTTACCTCCCACCCGTCCAAAGATAGGTTTAATCACATCCATAAGAGCAAAAAATGGGCTTAACTAGTTAACTTTAGCTTGAATGTGGCAACCCATAGAAATACAAGCCTGTGTGAAATACCTGAAAGCCTTATGTAGTAGGGATATTTAGTGTTTGGGTGCGATCGCGCTAAACGGCTGAAAGCCTTATATACCAGATAAGACACTTTTGGCTCATCGATAAGACACTTTTGACTCATCGAGAAGACAAAAATGGCTTTTGACTATATATATAACAATCCTAAAAAACACTCTCTCTCCAAAAATCCAGGGAGTGAGATTTTGGAAAGGCAAAAAAAGAAAGAACTTTACTTTTTCCTTATCTGCTTTCTTCCTAGATCCAAAAGAAAAAATGTGTCCCGCGCCGGGCGGGTTTGGGTGAGGGCGTGCGGTTGCTAGATATTAGGGAAAGTTCCTAGGGGTAGGCTGCCATGGGAGTGGGTGCATATGTGGAAATATTTTGATGTACCCCACTGTTGATATTCAAATGGACAGACAGAAAGCTTTGACTATGGCGATCGCCTCCCAACAGATATATAGCAAGATTAATCCTTGTGCGTGGGCTGAGATATACGATATATCCGACGAGAAGACGGATACTCAAGCTAGTATTCTTAGGGCAAAAGACGGTAGTACAGTTATCGTCTTTCGAGGCTCTGAGTCTAGGACTGACTGGGCAAATAATTTAAGATTTCGAGCTATAGACCTTCCTGTAGATGAGTTTTTACCAGGGGCGTTGACTCATGATAAGCAGCAAGTTGTAATTGGATATGAAGGTTTAAAGATTAAAGTTCACAGAGGGTTTCATCGGGCTTACATGGCTGTGCGCGATAAAATCTACCACTATATCAGCACCCACGGTCAATCCCACGTCACCTTAACTGGGCATAGCCTAGGAGGTGCGATCGCTATCTTGTTCGCTTATGATTTTGCCAAGCATCTAGCAGGATTTAGGTCTTTAGATGTAATTACCTTCGGAGCGCCGAAGGTGGGTAATGGGGCTTTTATGCGCGAGTACGGTCGGTTGGTTCCCCAAGGGCAACATTACGTGAATGGGAGTGATATTGTCCCTAGACTTCCCCGATGGTGGCAAGGCTACCCTGAGCAAGCTAAGTTAATCCAGTTAGGGTCAAGATGGAATCTTCGCCCCTCAGCGCAAATTGCAGATCATTTGATTGAGGAGTACCTCGCTGCATTGGAATTTTGATATAGCGATCGCGAAGCGCTGCTACAAGCAGATTGCATAGTTGTGGTATGATGTTTTAAGTGCTATGGCGGCACTGATAGCATAGATCACATAACTAGCCCATGCAGTCCGATGAAAATTACTCTAGGTTAATTTTCATCGGTTTTTTATTGACATTTTAACAAGAGTATGAGATAGTAGATATTACAAACACAAAGGTAGTTTATGGATTGCAAAGATTTTATTATTGAAAATTGGAAAAATCCAAGCCAGTTGCAAAAATTGATTGGACAGGAATGTAACCAATCCTTTAGCTTTAATTTTGGCGATATCCCCACTGATAAAGCCGAGGTCGATGTCAAAGATAACAAAATTTCTAGAATCCGCACTTATAGCGGGTTTTCCTGGTCGGCTCGGTATGGATATGGTAATGTTACCTGTGACGTAAGCTAGTTTAAAATAACAACTTTAAAAACAGCGATCGCAGTTTAACAGTGGTCGCTGTTTGTGGTTTTTAGGAGGGTTAGAGATGCCGATTTATGTGTATTGGGGTGAGGACGATTTCGCTATAAAAAAAGCAGTGGAGGCATTGCGCGATCGCACCGTGTCCCCAGACTGGATGAGTTTTAATTACAGTGTGTCAGATAACCCGATTGGCGCTTTGAGTGAAGTTGTTACCCCGTCATTTGGTAGTGGTGGGAGGTTGGTTTGGTTGGTTAATAGCACAATCTGTCAGCATTGCCCAGATGGTGTGTTGTCTGAGCTGGTTAGAACCATTCCGGCTATCTCCAGTAACGCTCACCTGTTGATTACTGTGGGTGGGAAGCCTGATGAAAGGTTAAAGTCAACTAAGTTGATAAAGAAATCAGCAGAAGAGTATAGGGAATTTGCCCTAATTCCCCCATGGAAAACAGATTTAATCATCACGTCTGTAAATGAAGTTGCACAGGCTTTAAAGGTCAGATTAACCCCAGATGCGATCGCATTTATAGCTGAGGCTATTGGTAACGATACCCGCCGGCTGTATTCCGAGATGGGAAAGTTGAAGCTGTATGCCGATGGTATCTTAGGAGTTGAGCAAGTGTCTGTGCTAATCAGGAATACCAATAGCAATACGCTTCAATTGGCTGCGGCGATTAAGTCAGGGGATACTGGAAAAGCACTAAGCGTACTGTCTAACTTAATTCTGGATGCGGAGCCGGGGTTAAAGATATCCGCAACCTTGGTTAGTCAGTTTCGCACTTGGGCGCTGGTTAAATGTGCTATGGAGTCAGGGGAGAGAGATAGTGCGGCGATCGCACGATTA
This sequence comes from uncultured Saprospiraceae bacterium, assembly GCA_964449535.1. Taxonomy (GTDB): domain Bacteria; phylum Bacteroidota; class Bacteroidia; order Chitinophagales; family Saprospiraceae; genus SLDF01. The sequence goes on along the minus strand of CAYUZA010000001.1, from coordinate 119,735 downwards.
GCTGAGGTATCAAACCCTAAGAGAGTTTACTTTCTACAGCAGGAGGTTAGTGGGTTGTCGTCTCAGCAATTATCAAGAGTCTTTCCACTGCTTTTAGAGCTAGAGTCAAGGTTGAAGCAGGGAGAGTCTGACTTGTCCGCTTTACAGAGGGGTATTGTCCAGATGTCAGAAATATTCCAGGTTTAGTTTTTTTGCTAAATTACTTGACATCTGCAAGAGAGTATGAGATGGTAAAGAAGTAAATAACACGGGTCTTCACCGTAATCAATAAAAGGAAGTAACAAAAATGAAATTAACACAGTCCGATCTTGTTGAGTATGTTAACTTCTGCAATTCGCAGATAGCATATATTGATCGTAATTTAGCTACCCTCGATAAGGGTCAAGACGAGTATTATGAATATGAAAAAGAGTTGAAGCAATACCTGAATGCCAAAAAGATTGTATCGGCGGTTTTGGTAAATAACCTTCCGTGTAAGTGCGAAGATGACATTTCTTTTGCAATCATTGGCGAAAAAGAAGGGGTTCAGCTTCAGTTAATCCTCTTCACCGGACAACTTAACGCCGAATGGACGCATGGAAAACCTCTTAATAAAAATGTAGTTCACGACATATGGACTGTATTCGTTCAAAAGTATAGAGATTATTTTTCTGGGTGCTATATTGATATGTTCCCAGAAGTCAACGATAGGTGTTATTTAGAAATGGAAAAGATAGGGTTTAAGTGGGGAAATACCTACTTTTTCTAGTATCTAAAATTTGCACAAATAGCGATCGCACTGTTATACAATAAAGTGCGATCGCTATTTTATTGAGTACATGAACAAAACAGATAAACTCACAAAAATCTTGATGCAAAGATGTCTAGATAGAGGGATATATCTAGATGAGTCCGGGGAGATAGAAGACCCTCTACCTATTTCCGTTGAATATCGTCCTAGACGAGGGTGGTATTTAGTTTTTGATGAAGCTAGATATTTTTATGATGATGGTGAATTGATGGGTAAGACGGATATTGAGGCTGCAAGGTGGATTAATCGATGGTTTTGATGGCTTGACATTAACAAGAGAGTATGAGATAGTTAAAACATAAGCGGGTCTTCACCGCAAAGCACAAGGAAGGATAAATATGAATGAACAAAATTACATCAAAGAGATTAGCAGGGTTAAGAAGCTAAAAAGATCCGTGGAGGCGGAAGTAGAGTTACTTAGGTCTGACATGGAACAAGGAATACTCCATTTCAGGGTTCACAGCGATCGCGAGTTTCGGCACAAAATCGCGAAGGCGATTGTGTCTGGTGGAGAAAATTATTATGCTGATCCTGTGGAGGGTCGGATCTTTTTTTGGGAACGCAATAATTTTAAACCTTGGGAAGAATCTATAGAGTTCAGGATTGTTCCCGTCTCAGAATTACTCCCAAGTGATACTGACTTTGTCAATGCTGACATAGAATTTGTCTTAGTCCAAATCCAAGACGAGGTTACTGTTAATATCCGCGATTGACAGTAGTCGAGAAATGACTGCTACAATACCACCAAATCGGTGGTATTTTTTATGGGAAAAATGCAATAGCGATCGCTTGACTTTGGAAAGGTAAAGTTCTATGGGAATTAAAGAATCTAAGTATTTGAAAATAAAGCAGGAGTACCAAGACTTACTAGGGTTTGACCAAGAAAAAATGGACAGAATGATTGAGATGTACGTCAAAGGGGTTTTGCAAAAAAAACATTTTATCCGCAAAGAAAATTATCATGTTGCGATGGAATATTTTTCTAAATTAGCTGAAATAGGCAAAGATTTTTTAAAAAAATAATCCAAAAAAATTGTTACAATACCACCAAACCAGTGGTATTTTTTTATGGGAAAAATGCAATGGCGATCGCTCACTCCTGAAGGGGAGAAAGTTCTGTACATCCAGGAAAAAGAAGATAGTCCGTGGATACATTACAATGCTTCAAAACACGCACTACCTGATCCAGATGCTAGGCATTCTAAGGGCTGGTGTACGTTTCAGAAACTGCACAAATTAGGATGGAAATTGATATGCTCCTGAGCGATCGACAAATACACGAGCTTGCGATGTGTAATGACATGATTAACCCGTTCTTCCCTGAGTTAATTCGTAGGGTAGCTGGGTCTAGGGTCATTAGTTTTGGATTATCCAGTTACGGGTATGACATTCGCTTAAGTGAGTCAGAGTTCAGGGTATTCCGTCACATTCCAGGTGAGATTGTAGATCCAAAAAACTTCAACCCTAAATATCTAGAATGGGTAGATGCAAAGCATGACGATAGCGGTACATATTTTATTATTCCAGGGAACTCATACGCTTTAGGTGTAGCGGTGGAGAGGCTAAATATTCCAGATGATGTGACGGTTGTTTGTCTAGGAAAGTCAACCTATGCACGATGCGGGATTATTGCTAATGTCACCCCAGCCGAGGCTGCGTGGAGGGGACATTTAACCTTAGAGTTCAGTAACTCCAGTAATGCTGATTGCAAGATATATGCTAACGAAGGGGTATTACAGCTACTGTTTTTAAAGGGTGAGAGATGTAATACCACATACAGCGATCGCAATGGGAAATACCAAGATCAACCAGAAAAGATAATATTATCCAGGCTTTAATATGCTAGTATCAATGTACTTTTTCCTTTTACTCGGCTGATTCACCAGCGATCGCGATGTATGCGATCGCTGTTTTGCTTCTACGAATCCAGGAGATTTACTAAATGTTCCTTTAGTTCATAGAGGCTAGACATATCAAGGGTAATTGATTCTACCCTGGAAATTTTACCAGACGATTCATACCGGTCTTTGATGATTTGGGCTGCGGTTGGAAAGCCTAAATCTTTAGAGTCGTGGTAAATGATGGAAATAATATCTCTGTATCCTTCACCCGCGTATTCATCTATTTTGGTTATATTCATTTGGTTCTCCGTTTCTTTGGTTGCTACAATTGATGTTTACTTAAAAAAAAATCTATGCTCAATATATCATTTCCTCATATATTTGCTAAAGTCCGCAAAGAGTTTTTGCACAACCATCAAGACCACGTGGGAGAATATGAAAACTGTGCTATATTTGGCGCTCATTCTGTAACTAACGAGGCGCTGACTTTTCACCTCATGATTGAGAACGGCGCTGTATTTTCCCGTGTTCCTATTCATGGGTTGTGCTGGCGAGAGTCCCCGGTGAGATCGCTGCATACATTACAATCATGGGACTGCTTTGGGGAGAACATCACCAGTATCTGTTACGATTTCCTGAAGTATTGTCAGTGCAAGGTTCTTTTACCAGATGGCGAGGAGTGGGGAGAATACGCCGGGGTAACTTTCGATTGGTACGGCAATTCATGGAGTGAATGTCCGTGGCAATACAAGTGCCTCCACTTGATTAAACTGGATGATGGCAATTTTACTTTACAACCCAATAATCACCTATTGTGGATTAATGAGGCTTTTACAGACAAAAATGCGATCGCTCTAACAGGAGAGATGCCTGGGTATAAGAGCGATCGCAATAAATATATAGGGGAACAGTTAACCAGGCTTAATAGCGACGTAGCTAATTAATTCAAGTAATCTAGTCCCGCGAACTTGCTGTATAAATAACTCTTTTTCCCAGTAATCTTCTGGGTTATTTTTAATTGCTGACAGTAAAAGATCGCTCCTGTAATTTCCAGAGTCAATTTCCCCTTTCCCAAAGCCCATAGCTAATAATCCTTCATACTTGACCAGTCCTGTTGCAAACTCAGACCCCACATACACAGTGTCCATCTCAAACTGGACTGGAAAGTAATTTTGAGAATATGCAGCTTTAGCCCATGGTAAAATATGCTTTTGCCCTGATTCTGAGATTACGAGGGTGAATGGAGGCTCCGGAGGATCTAAAAGTATGTCTCTGAGTTGTTGTCTTGTTAGCAGGTTTTTCACTACTGGTAATGTGTCTTTACCTTCGGTGTATGTCCCCTCAATTATGGGAAAGACTAACCTATCACCTTGATATAGTCGAGACAAGGATCGACCCCAGACTTTACTCCACTTATTTTTCCCTTCGTTCCAATACCAAAGGAGCCTATATTCCCCCGATATAGTTTCATGACAGCGATCGCACATTAACTTTGAAGTAGGGTTTTTAGCCAAGGAATGACCTGTAAATGTGCTTTTTAAATCCAGTGGTTTTGATCCAGGATTACCGCAAAGATAGCAAGCCTTCAATGTTGATGTTGTACTCATTTCTGATAGCTTCTAGTGGCAATTGTAAATGACTGAGGATGTCCCAATCTTCTAATAGACCTGGTTTGGCATTGCAGCCAATCTCCCATGCAGTAGCGACCCGATTGATATCAAAGTCGTATTCAAACGCTTTGATTTGTGCCAATAATGGTAGGAGGTGATTAGCAGTATTTCCTCCGGCTAACCCACCTTCAAAGGCGCATACATCTATTTCACCTTGCAGATTAGCCTCTACGTTTATTAACAGGTGGTGTGCGTCATGAATCATGATATATTTGGACGGGAACGCCCCCACCTTTCCCAGTTCAGGAAACAGCGATCGCTGATAGAGTTTGTGTAACTCGTATCCCAAACTGCCTACAGGATAGGAAGATAATTTGGGTAGAATATCTACATAATCTTGGTTTGTTTCAGTGATTCGCCCTTCTTCTGCTTCGTAAAATTCGTTGATGACTGAAATTTTACTCAAGATGTCGTCAGACAATTTATCAAGAGAAGATGTGAGGAAAGGACAAATCCTCCCATTCGCTTCTTCTACCTTACCAATACGGACAAGAATGAACTACCCACAGTTGGCTTCGCCTGAACTGTGGGTTTCTACGTCCCTCAGTCCGTTTTTAGCGAAGCTTTCTGTAGATTTTTGTCGCTTCTTTGTCCCTAGTTGCCGCATACTTCCAGCTTGCTTGCGCTTGCTAGTGGATGCAGTAGAGCTAGGCGACTCTGCGACTACGAAGCCAGTTCCTGACTCCGGTAGATTTCCTTTTGCCCAGTAAAGCATTACTTGTGCAGCAGCGATGTCGCGGTCTTGTGTATAACCACAAACAGCACAATTATGCACCCTCATATCAAGTGTTTTCTTGTGTTGATGACCGCATTTAGGACAGGTTTGAGAAGGCTTTACTTTCTTAGTGGGAACTTCTACAAATACACCACCAATCTGCTCAATCTTGTATTTGATGGTGCTACGAAGCATCCCAAAACCAACATCTAGTATTGATTTATTCAAACCTGCTTTTTGCTTTTTACGCTTGCCTTTCTTTGCTTTACTGGTCATTTTCTTGACTTCTAGCTTTTCAGTCGCAACGAAGCTATTACTGCGTACAATGTCTGCTGCAACTTGATGTACCCAATTTTGACGTTGGTTAGCAACTTTACGAGTTATTTTACTAACCTTTGCTTGGGCTTTTTTCCATCTCCTAGAAGCCTTAACTTTCTTTTTTCTATTTGGTGCGCGTTTTCCTCTTTTATCCTTGGATGATTTCTTAATTTGATGTTCAGCGTTTCTCAAAAACTTAGGAGCCTCAATCTGTTGATGATTCTGACCATCTGTAATTGACAGTGCTGCATTACAACCTAAATCTATACCAACAGCACCAGTTGGTAAAATTTTTAGATTGAGAACTTCATCTAATACATCAACCGTAATAGATGCGTACCATTTACCATGACGATAAACAATTGTGCAAGTAGTTGGAGTTCCCCAACACTTAGCTTTACCCCGCATCTGAATACGTCCGATTTTGGAAAGATTCAAATAACCATTTTCACCATTTGATTCTACTGAATATCCGCTTTTTGCTGGATAAGTCCAACCCGAATAATGTCTAATTGATTTAAATCTAGGACGTTTAGCTAAACCTTTGAACCAACGTTCAAAGGCATAGTCTACCCGTTTTAATGTGGCTTGCAGAGATTGAGAGTTGATTTTTTGATACTCTGTCCACACTTCTTTGAAAGCAGGTAAGCAATTTTGTTGCTCAAAATAATCAACTTTATGGTTAAATTTTTGATATTGAGTAAATCTGTTATTTACAGCAGCGTTAAAAAGGTCTTTATGTAATTTTCGGTGATACCGTAAAGACTTTTCTATTTGCTTATTTGGGTATAACCGAAAAGTCATTCGCCTCGTCGCCACTGTTTTTTTTGCCTCCACTGTGTGGTTTGTTTTATAATATAGCAGTTCATATATGGGCTTGTCAAGTGTCCCCAAGGAAAGGATCTCACTCTGTTTTCTCTGTTCACCTGCATCTAGTTTTTGTGACTAAATATAGACGAAAAACAATCACCTCTCCCATGCTGGAACGTTTGCATGAAATATTTGCTAATGTTTGCATAAAGACTAAATGTAGACTGATTGAGTTTTCAGGCGAAACAGACCATGTTCACCTATTGGTTGATTTTCACCCAGATAATAATCTATCTGTTCTTGTAGGAAGTCTAAAATCAGCATCTAGTAGAATTATTCAAAAAGAATTTTCAGTACATTTATCTGCGTTTTATAGAAAATCTGTGTTTTGGTCTAGTTCATACTATGTTGCTTCTACTGGTGGCGCACCAATTGAAAAAATTAAGCAATATATACAATCACAAGAAACACCGGAAAATTGATTGGTTGCTCCTCATACATACCACTTCCTTATCAACCTTACGGTTGATTTTGGTCAGGTATGCAATCGTCGCAACCCGCTATTCATCCCCACCTTGCGAGTACGCTGAAGGTGGGGACTTTCGCGTTACGTTAAAACAACAAAGCCCGGCTGTAGTTAGCCGGGCTTATGCGATCGCGATAAATACTACGGTCGTGAGGTAAAGCGGTAGTTTACGCCATCGTCTATGTGGCGTTTAAACCCTAGCGCTTGGGGTATGTGTGGCTTGGTGGTGCTGCAAGTAATAGGTCCAAGAAACTCGGATCTAAATATTCTCCAGTCATTAATTGTTAAATCATCTATGTCATTGATATCCTCGTCAATAATTAAGGATGAGTCCAAGACGTCAAACCACAATCTTTTATTGATCTGGATTAATGGAATACCATTGATAACGGTAAGAGAATTTTTATTAGAAGTCGTTACTGCCATTTGCTTGTCCTGTTTGTCTGTATCTGTATATTATCCTAGCTACAGTGATATGTCAAGCAAATATATTTATGTTAAAAGCCCCGTAGGTAGGGACTACGAGGCTTTTAAGTCGGGTTACCCTATTTAATAGGGTAAAAGTTTCATGTGGTTGTATCCTGCTTGTGTAAATCCCAGCTTATTAGGGAAGCCTAATGGTTCGTTTTCTTCTTTGTCTGCATCCCACGTTAACAGCACTTCTGGTGCGTCCAGGTGAGCTATTAGCTGGTTCTCCCAATCGAGGTAGTCAGCGATCGCTCTTTCACCTAAGCAACCTTCTGACTCAATCACTCCCAATGAATTGATAATTATCTTCCCTTGGGAACACTCATGAATAATTTCACTTTGACCAGACTTTTCTATTGCGGAAAATATGGTTATTGCGTTGGTTAAAGTGTCTAGTACGTAATTTTTCGTGGTATGTTCCGCGTAATTCGATGGTGTGACTTTGTTAAGCACTTCTAATTTATTTTTGTGGTTCAATACTATTTCTTGAGGTGTCATACGTTTCCTGTTTGTTTGATATGTCTATCATCTCATACTCTTTTTGAGGTAGTCAAGCATAAAAGTACTTATGCTCGTGGCAAGTGAGCTTCAAAGTGCATGCCTAGGATACTTATCCCGCCGGGTTGAAATGCCATGAATGCGATCGCCTTCGCCAGTTTATTGAATATCTGTGCTGGTTTTCCCTTGGCTTCGCCATATAGCAATACATCCCCTTCGCTAGTCAATATATCTGCAATTTCAGTTGTTAGATTGTGGTAGTCAGATGGAATGTACCCCATCTGTTTAATCTCGGCGATAAACAGAGGAACTGAACATTGGAGGGAAATAATTAAAGGGTGGTTTGTTTGCATTGTTCTGTTTAAATATACAAAGAGTATTATCTTATGCTCTTAATCAAAATGCAAGAAAAAGCCCCTAATTACAGGGGCTGTGACTGCATGGAAATATTTAATTAATATTAGCTAACTCAAGGAGAAGTATACTTGTTTTCTCCCTTTAGCTTTGCGTAATGTCCCCTGTTTCGCAAGTCGATCACAAGTGTTGCGAATTTGTGAACGATTGGCTTTTAAAGCTAAATTAGACTCAATTTGAGCTAATGTAAATCTTTCTTCTGGCTGTGATTTGAAGAGTTGCATTAACTCTGTATTAATATTTGCAAAGAACTGGTTCTTGTGTTGGTTGACTGACAAAAATGTTAGGTAACCCCTGCAAATACTTCTGATTATTTTGGGGGAATGTCCTGTTTCATCCGCGATCGCATCTGCTAATTTCATGTATAGTCGATAGTCGGAAATATTCCTGGCTTTGAATCGTAAAATATTCGCGTGGATGTATTTATGTAGAGCCTCGCGTCGTTGATGTCTGTTGGGGATATCAAAGCCCTCGTCAGACAAAAATTTCACTTGTGTATCTACCCATTCAACTGGTTTACCTATGACTTCAGCGATCGCTTGAAATACGTTAAAACGGTATTTAAAGTATTTGTCCCTGAGTAAGGACAGGAGCCTTTTTTGCTCTCTGGATATGAGGCATATTTCCCCATAATCGTTGATGATGCTAAAGGATGTTTGACCCTTGCGACTTAGGACTACAGATCCCTTTTGCTCAAATTTCCGAGCGCAGTCGATACAGTATTCTTTTCCTGTGCTGCTATCTAGAAAAGCAGCGGGTTTGATTTGGAGACATGACGGGCATCTAATCAGCTTTGCGGGTTGATGGTCTGCCTTGATTATTTGCTGTAATATGTGCTTGGTACTCATTGTTTGTTCTGTTTTGTTCTTAAAATTGTACATCAAAGATACGTTACCGCACCGTTTTTTCTACCAGGTCTGATATCAAAAACCGCGTCGGAGCATTGCCTCCTTGATTGAGGGGTACCTGTGCTGTCTAGATACGCTACACGTCCTTTAATGCGGTATTCGTGGTAGATATGGGCTTCCAGGTCATTCCAATCTTTAGCCCTTCCTAGTGGGCAGTTCCAGTCTAATGGGAGTAGGAATAGCAGCCTAGCATCTGGGTTTTCTTTATTTAGGAGTTTTAGCGATCGCTCGATAAACTCTACGCAAAGGCTAAATGGTGGGTTGGTTATAACCAGGTCATACTTTCCTTGACAAGGGAAATCATCATGGAGAAAGTTTTGATTTAACCACATTTTGGCAGGGACATTGTTTAATCCATGCTGGTATCTGCGTGGGTTCAGTTCATTAGCGATCGCGCGATCGCCGGGTAGGAACTTAACTATTTGTCCAGTTCCCGCACATGGTTCTAGGATTAATCTGTCTGTGGGGAGAACAAGATTAGCCATGGAGGACGCTACACTGTCTGGAGTTTGCCAGTCGTCAGCAGTCCATTGGATATCAGGAGAGATGGGAGCAAATAAACTTAATTGCATCATTAGATTTTCTCCTGCTTGACTTGATTTAACCACCACTCTAAATACCATGCGGCTTTTTCAATGTCTTGGGTAGAGTTACCTTTATGGTTAGCTCTCCACAAATATTTAATGACGTTCCCTTTGATAAATCCCGATAGTTCTTCTGGGGATAAAGCGGATGCGATCGCATCTATACATTCAATTGTCCCCTGGTTGTAATGGCTGGGGTTTGATACCCCATGCTTCTCTGATTTGTTGCTCATACCTGTTTTTTTGGTGATGTAAGTCGGTGAATATTTCGATTAATTGGCGCTTTACTTCTGCGTCGTCTAGGGTTTCCACTTGTAGTGCAAACATTGACACAGCTAAAGCAATTTCAATGGGTTGTTTATCCATGCTGGGTATTGAATACTTTAGTCTAAAATATCGGATACTTTAGACTAAAGTCTGAAAAAGTCAAAAACCTTTATAATAAGATTGGCAATGGCAGCCAATTGATCTGAGGATTCCTGAAATTTCCTGGGGGACGATCCCATTCCCTAGGATTTTTTTTCTCTGGGTATCTGATATGGGAATCTTACGCCCATTTGCATCAATGCCCCAAGCTGTAGAGTCTTCGTCCCAACCCATTAAGGCTTCAGCTTCCTTCGGGGTCATGGGACGCTGTGTATGGCTTCCATCGGATTCGTACTTGCGGACTTTAACCGCTCCGCTCCCTGACTGGTGCTTACCACCGGTATTTGACAGCGATCGCAGTGTGGGAGCGTTCTCCCAATATTCGCGATCTCCGGATGCCGAACGGTACACGACACAGGAATTATCCCCAATAATTTCAGATAACCTGGGTTTATTAGAGTCCACCGTCTTACTCTGAATGTTTCCGTAAAACACCCACACAGAACACCCGCTCCCTGTTTTGTGGGAGGTATTTACTGGCATTTCTGAGTTGCCAATTCCCCACATACCCCACTTGGGCAAACTCTTGAAGAATTTGTTTGAAGTCGTGTCCGCTGTTGCTAGAGAGCATTCCTTTGACATTTTCAAAGATGAAAAACTCAGGCTGGAGAAGTCGCAAAAATCTGAGGTATTCAAAAAACAATTGTCCGCGATCGCCAGCAAGACCGGCTCCACTTCCCGCAGCACTGAAATCCGGGCAAGGACTTCCGCCGATAAGGATGCGGACTCTAGGGAGGCTGAGAATAAAGTCGTCTGAGAGCTGGGTAATGTCTGATTCGATGACATCAACCTCTGGAAATCTGAAGCGTAAGACAGCGGCGGCGTATTTGTCGTATTCAACCGCCCAGAGGGGCTGGTGGTTAGCTGCGATCGCACCTTGGATATCTCCACCACCTCCGGCAAAAATATGTCCAGTTGTATTTGTGTTTGCAGTTGCGTTGTTGACATAACTTGTGGCGTTTTCCATTGAGTGTTTGACCTAATTCTGCTTCAAGTTTTTAGACTAAAGTATACAAACAGGCACAAAAAAAGTTAATAAGAAGTGGGGATAGGCTTGAAAGTCCCATATTGGGTGTCAAACAGGACTTTGGATGTAGGAGTGTCGCTAAATCGCGATTTTAAGCTTATTACTTCTAGGATGTTTTTCTCTGTTGTTTCTTTGTCATAGTACTCCTCGCGATACAGCCCCAGCATTACAGATGCTTCATTCTCAATCCCCCCGGACTCTCGGAAGTCTGACATAGTGGGGCGTTTATCAGCGCGAGACTCTACTCCCCGGTTGATTTGGGCAGTTCCCAGAACGACACAGTTATAATCTTTAGCTAAAACACGCAAGTCTTTGAGAATTGCATCCACTTCTAAAACTCTGTTCCCTGACTGATATCTTCTATCAGATTGAATCAGTTGAACATAATCGATCACCACAAGGTCAACCTTGCCTTTTCCGTTACGAATACATACCTCCTGGATATCTGTCCGCATCTGGGATATGGTCAAAGTTGACTTGTCTTGTAGCCAGAAGTCATATTCAGACAGGATTGACTCCGCTGTAATCACATTCTCCCAATCGTCTGGACTGAGTGCGTTAGTTTTAAACAAACTAATTGCAGGGATATTTGGGGACATGACGTTGGCGATCGCCTTTTTGATCATCTGAGATGAGGTCATTTCCAGTGCAAAGTACACAACAGACTTCCCCTCTTTAGCCGTCTTGATGGCTATATCCAAGGCGAACGTTGATTTACCCATACCACTCCGACCTCCGACTACAGTCAAAGCGCCTACGGGCATTCCCCCCGTTTTTTTGTCTAAGTCTTCTATACCCGTGGATAGGCTTGTCGCCACGGATTCCTCCCCCGCGTTGGCTTGTTCTAGCTCGGCAAACACAGCAGGGAACAGGTCTGCTATCTTCTCTATTCTCTTTCTATATGTATTACGTTGCTGGAGGTCAAGAATTTCATCTTGAAGTTGCCCCAGAATCTGCTCCGATGTTTCCCCCCCTGTGAGGGCATGGTAGCAGGAGTGCCTCATGCGATCGCACAGGGAAATTATATCTCTCAGTCGAGACTTCTCCAAGATAGTCTCGACACGTCCCATGCAGTCAAATGTCAATTCTCCCTGATCGACCATTCTCGCTAAATTTGCTCGGATTGACTCTGCAAACTCAGGACTTTGCTCAGATAACCGCACAGAGACTGTGTGCATATCCGGGTTCATCTTGGCTTTGGTCAGAGCCTTAATAGCATTCCAAGCGGACTGACAGGACTGAGAATAAAAATCTCTAGTCTCTAGCATTTCTAGCATTTGGGGAGCTATTTCTGGGTTAAGCATGACCCGTCCTATCAACTCCTCCTCACTCTTGATTGAGTTGGGCGGTAGCTTCTCTGTAGCAACTTGCATCATATACTCCTATTTATCTGTGTTCGTTCTGGATATATTATTGACGTTAATTAGCCTCGGATTGCTCGCTTCTCTTGATTGAGTCATAGAGCAGAATCTCTTGATCTCTTGTCGGAATGTATCCCAATTCAGATGCTAACTGGGCGCGTGCCTTGATAAACTTTGTTTTAAAAGGACTTGAACCTGGTGGGAAGAATTCAGGGTCAAACTGAATTGACTTTTCTGTTTTCTTTGCTGGTGGAGGATTTACACAAACCCAATTCTGGAAAATCTTTTCATAAATCAACTCTCCCTCAACCTTCATACGCCTTCCGGTTACCTCATCCACCCATTCATTATCCTGGAGAGTTTCTAGGTTTACTACTGGCTCTTTAGCTTTTGCCTTAAGACGCTCTTCTTCAGTCGTTAACTGGGGTCTTTCGGGTACAATCACCCCTGGTGGTGGTTCGTAGGGCGATCGCTGTCTTTTTGGTTTTTCTTGGACTTGTGATGGTTGCTGGGACTTGGAAGCGATTTGCCAATATCCCAAAATATATTGAAGCCCCCCTTTAGTTAATTCGTTTTTGTCAAGGTGGCTGATCACATCAGGAATCCTTGTTCTCCATGGCTCAGACCTCTTATTCTCTGACTGCCATTTTGTGGCGATATATTCTATTAGTTTTGGTTGGTAATACCCAAAGACTTTATCTCTTTTAGTTGTACGCCATGGATATTCCCACCCCATAGCCTTTTTGTCGCACTTCATAGGAGCGGGGATACAGTCACCAGCCTCAAGCTGATGGTCAGATAAGACCATATCTAACCACTCAGTTATATTCTTATATGGCAATCCCGCACCGCAGCCGGACACATTTTTCTCTTTCGGATCTGGTAAAAAGGCAGGTAGGTTAGAAGGAAGTTCTTCTTTATTTTGCATTTCCAGAATCTCACTCCCTGGACTTGAGGTGAGAGAGTGTTCTTTAGGATTGTTATATATATAGTCAAAAGCTATTTTTGACTCATCGATCAGGTTATTTTCGTCCACTGGAGGGGTCAATTTTGTCTTATCTGATGTGCAAGGGGTTTCAGCCTGTACAGCCAAATCAACAGATAGCCCCTGCTGTTGATTTTTCCAGTCGTCCAGAGCTTTTTGCACAACTGGAATATTCAACTGGTAGCACTTGGTTCTTAACCAGGGGTTTCTGTGCTTTGACTGAATAAGGTAATCCTTGTCTACAAGCTCTTTAATTGTCTTTTTGATGGAGGTGGCGCCCCAACCACCAAGTAATCCTATTCTGATGTCTTCTAGGGTTTCGTTAAGCCACCTATCGGGGACGCGCTTGTAGGTTCCACCTTTAATTTGACTATTGAGTGTTTTTGTCTGTTGAATCGCAGACTCTCTACAAGCTGTCCAGTATTCAAATAAAGCTAATATTTGACCGCCACACTCACCAGCGATCGCGATTAAATCCTCATGCCGGTGGACGTATCGCCCGTGATGTGCTAAGATGTGAATCATAATTATTTTGTCCTTACTACTACCATTCCTCTGCTTTCCGGTGTTCCCCACCGGTTTTTTTATTGGGCGACTGATTCAGTATCTAGTTGTCTGGCGTAGGCCAGTATCTGGTCTTTGAGCGCTTCAGGCACCCTCAATGTGACGGTCTTACCTGAGCGCCACTTATATATAAATTTGCCGTATTCGTTGAACTTGTATTTGTTGGGTTTTTCCATTATTTTGCTCTTGACTACAAAAGTACAATAGCACATCGTCTGACGTGTGACAAGTGGTTTATCAAACATTTCAGCCATCGGGCGATCGCAATTAGACTGATTTGTCAAGGACAAAAAAGCGCCAAGTCTGAAATACAGGTGGCGCGGGTCAAGTACAAAAATTGCCTTTAACTATTGATCGTAGTCAATATTTTCCTCTTCTGGGCCGTCTTCGGAATCATTATTTAGCTTTGCGTAGATAGCCACTTCCTCTAGGAACGTCTTGATTCGCGAGTCTAAGTCAGCCCCAATATTTTTCTGGATGACTCGGTTGGTTATTTGCCAGTCGTCGGCTATCAGCTTAAAAGTAAAGCTTGCGTCTGTTCCCTGCTCGGTCTGCTTTAGTGCTAATTCTCTTAGGTCAGCTTCAACACAGGAACCGCTGAGATTATAATTAGAGTGGACTTGATGGGCGATCGCCTTTAAGGCTCGGTAGAAGTCAGACCTGGGCTGCTGTTTACAGGTGTAGGTGATTAAATGTGACTCCTCGTCGTCGTCAATTGATTCGTAAGTCACTGACACCCCATTATTGTTGATCTTGATTTTCCTGTAGTCGATGAAACTATTTTCTGACATATTATTTATCTCTTGACTGTATCAATTCTTGAGCGCGGACAACTTTAATACTTAGTTCACCTAATCGAGCTAAAGCCCATCGGTCTGTATCCTCAGTGGGCGATCGCTGTAACGATAGGAAACCGCCTATACGTCGAGCATCGTCTGAGGTTTCATACAGAACCTTGATTAGTTCTGGGCTATATTGGATGGACTGCTGATTGACTAAACTTTTGAGGGCTTTTAATTCTCCTTCTATTTTGGAAATAAAATCTACAAGCTCCGATAATTCCAACTCATGCGCTGACTGGATTAAAGCGACGGTTTGATTAGACTGTGTTGATAAATTGGTAGGCATTGTGCCTTGTCCTTGTAATATATTGTTAAGCCAATTTTGAGGATCTCACATAACGCCTGACACTCTGTAACTCTGTTGTCTCTGGCGATTCGGCTGATTTCCTTTTTAAGAGCAATATCGATTCTTACTGTAGGCTTTCGCCTGTCGGCTTCCGGGTTGTAGGAGTAGTTCATACAAAAAAATAAAAAAAATCAAACCATATGCTTTAAACTAAAGTATCTTGATCTAATATTTTAGCTCAATCACAATGGAGAACCTATACTATGAATACCACCACAGAAAAGAAGATTAGCAAGCAATGGACCAGGGAAGGAATGACCCGACTGGGGCTACTCCTAAACCGTAGTCGCCAACTAAAGGGGTGGAGTCTAAGAGAATGCTGTGAATATATTCTCGCTCAGACCGAGTTTTCCGTTCAGGTGCGGACACTGGCGTTATTGGAACGGGGAGCTTTGTTTCCCCAGTGGAATACCTTTTGTGCGATCGCTGAAAGTGGCTTTATCCAAGGTTCCGGCAAACTGCTCACAATTGAACAATTAATGGATGTAGCATCGGGGCAATATTCTTACATATTCAACCCGGAACCCATGGACAGGCATATCAGAGAATGCATCTGCGATCTGGTAGAGGATCATTGCAAGAAGAATGATCAGACTAGATCCGAATTTTGTAAATTATACGGGATGACCGTTGCTGAGTTAGATGGTTTGATTAGAGGAAAAGATTTAGACGACGTTGAGGGGGTGCTGATTTTGGTGGCGAGCGCATTAGTCAATCCCCTTACAAAAAAAAGATTCAGAACTTGTCAGGAGATGTTTGACTATTGCGCTAAACGCCGTGTTTAGGTTCTGGCTGATTTAACCCCAATATGGAAAGAAATCACTCTGTCATCTGCGATCAGGGTGATTTTTGCTTTATTGACCCCAAGGTATTCGGCTATTTTGTTCCTGTGTCTGACTAATGCGGCAAAATCTTCTGGACTTGATTTGATTAAAACGTCAGTCCACCCATCTGAAAGCGCCAAGGACTGAATCTGACTGTTTTTGAGAATCTCGGAAACCTGAGCCATTGTTTTATACGTGTATTAATGTATTCCCAATTAAAAGCTATCTAGCTTATTCAGCTAAAGAAAGCATCCTGCCTGTGGATGATTTTAGAAAGCTTTCGATATTTTAATATAAAACCTGTTGACAATGTACTAAAGTATCTGCTATATATTTATATCAGGTGGGCAAACAAAAAAACAGCGACCACTAACGCGATCGCTCACCATTGTTAAACAAACAGAACAAACAGAAAACAAACAAAACCAATGGCAAACACTACAATAGCACATTTTTTTTCTGTAGACAACGACCGCGGTAGCGGAAGATAAATAACCTCGCGCTCAATAATTGCTCAATAATTGCTCAATATCAACTCAATAAATTACTCAAGACCATGAACACTATTGACATCAATGCTTTTTCTAATTCTGCATTTGATAGCGCCTCCGCCTCTGCGCCATTTGCCCAAATAATAAACCCAAAGGATGAAGCCCTCCCATGGGGTTTTTGTGTGACGTTAAAAAACGCCACAGAAGCAGGATTTATCCCGCCAGATAAGGGATGGAAGGAAAGTAAAATAAAATTTGGTAATGCCGAAAAAGAAACAGTATACCTGTCTCAATCGCCCAGATTGTTGATTTTGGGGGTGTCACCTTTGTTCATGAAGAATAGACCACCAGCGCCGGTAACCCCACCCAAGCTATATGATAAAGGCACCTATGACAAAGCATCCCAGGTCTTGTTTAGGCGAGTATGGTGTTATATCTTAGATGAAAATAATCAAAGGTGTCACAATGAGCCACTGGCGATTGCTCTCAAAGGTGCTGCTGGTGCAAGTCTTATGGCTTCTTACCTAAAGGTCAATCCGCGTTCAGGCTTCATTGCAGATATGGAGAAGCTCTACGCGTTAAAGGTGGGGCAACCCAGCAAGCCAAAAAATCACTTATTCCATGCTCACTGTGTGTATGAGCCTGTTTTGAAATTAGAATACCGTGGTTCTGCTTCGTCGTCCCTGGTAGCGGCCACCAAAGAATACGTGACTCCCACTATAGAAAAAAATCTGATAGTAGATACCGAGTTTTCAGCACTCTTGATACACTCAGTGGATGCTGTAAGGGAATTAAATACTCAGTTTCAGCAAAGAACTCTAAAATCTTTCATCCAAGATTTACCTGACGATCCAGATCAGCCATTCTAAGTTTTTTTGACTCACTCTATTAATTGTCCGGGGATTATAAATATTCCCGGATTTTTTTTAGAAATTTCTTCCCAGAATATACAAGATTAAAGTAAACGCAGTTGGAGTTATACCATCATGTACAGCAAGACAACGCTGAGTACTATTTTCAAGAAGTCCCCAAGCATAGAACCTTTTGAGCATATCTGGATACCGGAGCTTAAAAAAGAGGGTTTTTGTACTGGGTATTATTGGTATGAGGATGAGCAAAGTTTGATTTATGCGATCGCCCTTAATAAATGTTATTCTCGCCATTACTTAACCAAAGAAGACTTTAAGCTTACAGGGTTTTACCATGATTACTTAAGGGCTAATTGTCGCTCACTATTTGAGATTTTCCAGATAGTCCGGGTAAGGGAAACCCAAGAGGTAACCCCTATTTGCGGGATTGAATGGATGAAGCCCTATGGGTGGCATTATCACCTTGATAATGGTAAGCACAGCCCCTACTGTGAGGATGAATTAGAAGTACTTGCTGTTAATTGAATTTACGCATTAGATCCCTGACTTCTCTATTTTAAGAAATCAGGGATCTTTGCTTAATACCCAAATCTGACTTGCGATCGCTCATTTCTGATGTCAAAGTGCACAAATCCACCTTTGCGCGGATCTGTAGCATCTCCCAACCCCATAACACCTGGAGTGTCTCTTAGGATGTTGTACCATAATCTCGTATCATTCCGGTCTACAGGAAATGAGTCTCCAGCCTTCCCTGGTATGTGCTGAGAGCGACTAGCACCTATGCCTAGATTGGCGGGACGGTATCCCGACGTAATTACCACGGGTTTGCCATATTTAGCCCTGGCTATTCCAAAAACTTTAGCGGTAGCTATGAGATTTTCTACTATTTGCTTAGAGTCTGGTATACGACGGGGGTTGAAGTTTTTAGTCATCTCACCCCAGGTGAGTGGGATACCAGGGACAATATATTCATTGGCGTAAACTAGTCCTAGCCCTGGTAGGGTTGCAGTGTTACCTGTGCGGCTACCAGCATCGACAATTACCTTAGTGGGAATATCTTCAAGTTGCTCAGATATATCGTGAGGGTGGATTGACTCTATTAAAGATAGAGCGGTACTCGGACCTAATCTGTCAGGGTATTGTAAGTAATTTTTTTCCTTGAACTCCGCAAACTTTTTGATTGTCTCGCAGCAGCAAACCCCTGTAATTTGGATAGCCAGGATAGCTTGAATTTCCTTCAGGATATCGCTGTCTAAATCGTGGATGAGGGTATTCCCTGTGAAATTTGCTAGTAATGGGTATGTCATGGGTTTAATTTGTGTAAGACCTTAAGTACATTTGTAATGCAGAATCATTAAGGTGAATGCGAATGTTGTTTGTTCTACTTATATTGGCAATTTCGTCTTGATAAATTTTATTAACTTCTATGTCAGTTATAAATTGCGGTGATAATGGATTTGGTTGTCTACTAAATTCGTAGGCAAACCTGAGCCTTTGTCCGCTTCCTGCTGTTAACAGTGGGTGTTTATTGTTAGTATCACCCTGCAACAAGGTTAAAAAGTTTCCTTGTTTCCCTATAACTATAGCAGGGTGTTCATCTGGGCTTAATTGAGTGAAGTTTTCATTAAAAGGATTGTTGGGTGTTTCTTGCCAAACTGTATCTCCTATAAAGATGCTTCCTGTTTGATTTGATGCGATTTCCACGGTAAACGTATTGGCTTGGTTTGTGCTATTTGAAACAATATTACGTCCTTCTGATATTACCGAATTTCTGATGTTTCCTAAAGTTAAAGTATATTTAGTGAATGAAACTGTTTGTGTGTTTGGTGTTGATCTAGTATTCTGTAATAGTTTAGATTCTGAAATAGAACTGACACTAGTTACCTGTCTAAATAGATAATTTCCTGTGTTCAGTTTTAATCTACCGAACTGATTAAGTCCACTAATTGCTTCACCTATAAATAAATAACCTTGGTTTTGGAAATTAAAGGTGCCTCCGCTAGAAAGGATTGTCGCTGATGTTGGAGTTATACTTTCTATATACGTGATTCTATAGAATCTGTTGTTTGGAAGACTAGATCCATATATTTCACTTTCATTAGTCCCTGGTATATGGATGTCTGGAGGAAATAGAACTGCAGCAGATGCGATATCTCTATTCCTTTCCCTTGATATGTTTGCTGGGTTTTGTATTGCCTCGGATATTTCTGAAGTGGGTGTATTTTCTCCAGTTAATTCTATATAATTTCCATTGCGGTTATTGATACTAGCAACCCAAGTTTCCCCGTATAATAATCTTGCAGATTCAGCCGCGATCGCTAATTCTTTAATATTTTGCCACTCTCGAAAGGGTCTTCTTGATTGACCCCAGGTATTACCCCTTGTTCTTGTGTGAATACGGAAACCGTGGGTTTGTGTTGTCCTGCTGGGATTAAATAATCTCCTGAAATTAATTAGACTATTCTGCTGTAGTTTCCTTGCTATTTCTACCGATAAATCTATTTTTTCTAACCTAGTACCAGACAAAGGATTTATGTTAGATTCTTTACTTTGCTGTATGTATTGAGTTAAGTGGATTCTTTTCAATTGTTGATGCTTAATTAAATCTATATTAACATCGGCGTTAAAACTCCCTTCTATGAAAGCCGATTCAAGCTTAGATGAAATCTCTGGGATGGGTAGTTCTCCTGTGTGGGACAGGAAAGATGTTTCTGCTTGACTTCCTCTTATTTCTAATTCCTTGATCTCTGTTAAAGCATTTCTGGTTTCAGGTCTTGACAGAGAGGTTTCCGTCATTGCTTGAACATTCCCGCTATTGCTATCAAACCCTCTGAGAGGGTTAATTACTTTAATCCCCAGTAGATTTGATAAGCCATTGGGAATTTTAATTTTTAAAGTGAAAGGGACATCTTTATTAAAGTTATTGTGAGCTATCGTTTGCCAACTGTTAAGGTTAGCGGGTAATGTCAACTCAGATTCATCGGGGTAGGTAATGGTAGCTGATGAACTTAATTTTAGTTCTATTTGAGTTTTATTCGAGCCTAAACCCAAACAGGGTATGTAAATTTCTGAGGCGTAATCTGGCGTTTGGAGATTATGCAAGGTTCCTCCAGAAAAGTTAATATTTATGATTGTATTATTTGCAAATCTAATTGCTCCTAACACGTACAAAATGGGTAGGGGAGTTGTTAGGTTAGCCTCAATTACGACTTGACCGCCTGATTTATAAATTATCTTATTGTTTTTAATCTGAATCTCTAACTCAGCAATACTCCAGTCTTTACCTAGGTTTATTAGACTGTTTTCATGCTGAATAAACAAGACTTTCTCATTTCCACTAGGTGCGATCGCATTAACTACAAACCCATAGGTGATGCACCTCGTCACTGTGCTGATATGACGGGAGTGGAGAGGGGGAATCCCTACAGTAAATCCACAAGCCGCAGATAGTGGACTGTTTTCATCAGCACCAAACCCAAATTTTAAGGTTATTTCTGGCGTAGTTACAGAATTGGCTTTTAATCCTAGCACGCGCCATTGTCCAGTTGTGCTATCGAATGGCTGATTTAGGTGATTCGGTATGTCTGGAATAGACAGAATACCATTATCATGATTAAAGTTGGGAGATACACTGGCTAGTCCAGTGTTGTGCCATATACTTCTGTTTATGTAGGGATAATCAGTTGTAGTTGCGCTGGTCTGTCTTCGTAACTCGTTTTTACTGTCCATTTTTAAAACCTTTGTTTATTTTTAAATTAGTGTAATTTGACTTAAGGAGAGGGAAGTAAATGAGCTAGATTTAAATAATTCAGGGAAGCAAAGTCATTTACAGAGATTTCATGTGGTGGCTCTGCTACATCAGCATAGGGATTGTTGATGGTAAAAAAGGAGTTGTTGAAAGTTATATTCTCAAGCTTTTTAAACTCATAGGCAAATGTTAAAGAGCCTGTCCCCGCAGTTATTTGTGGATGTTTGTTATTTTCTCTTTGAATTAAAGTTATTGTATTTCCCTGTTTTCCTATAACCATAGCTGGATGTTCATCTTTTGCTAATGGGGTAAAAGTAGAAGTTAGTCCATTACCTTGCCAAACTGTATCGCCTATGAATATGTTATCTATCTGATTTGATGGGATGGTGGTGACAAAGGTATTGGGTTGATTGCTAGAGTTATCAGTAATGGTTACATTATTTATTGTCAGAGGTTTTCTAATATTATCTAGCGTTAAGTCGTATTGCTTGTACTGCAAAGTCCTTGTTCTCTGGTCAGATTCTGTTAGTTTATTAGTTAATACGACATCTTCTAAAGTTTGCTCTGCTGCTGTGACTTTTTTGAAAATATAATTATTTATTGTTGAAGTAGAATTACCAGTGCGAATCAATATTGGTTTACCTGGTAGCACGTCGAAGTCAGCTGGATTAGCAAGAGCAGGTGTTCTAATTATTATCCTAGTATCTGAAAATTGTGTTACATAGTGATATCTTATAAATCTATTTCTATCTCCAGTTCCATAAAGAACATCTGGATTCTCGCTAAATTTTTCAATAGCAGAAAATAACCCAAAAGATCCTCTTACATTCGTTAATTGTTGATTACTAGGGACAGAAGAACGAAATCTTGTATCTGGAGAAAGACTAAGATCCACATAAAGGTGATTCTGCTTGGTTGATTCTACCTTCCACCCATACAATAATCTTGCGGATTCAGCCGCGATCGCTAGTTCGTTAGCGTTGTGTATTTCTCTAAAAGGTTGGTGTCCAGTACTTCTTATATTGCGTAGAAGTGTTCTATCTCTTCGATGAAAAAGTATACCGTGAGTGCTGGTATTTCTATCTGGGTGAAAAAATTGCCTAAAATTAATAAAACTATTCTGGCTTAAATCTTTAGCAGAATTTATGACTAGTTCTATTTTTTTTAGTCTAGTCGCGGATGCTGGGTTGAATGTCCCTACATTTTCTTTGGTTAGATATAAACTTTCTAGTTTTTGATGTTTCCTGAAATCAACAGGGGTTGCATCAAAATTTCCTTCAACGTAAGCTGATTTTAGTTTTGATTCTACCGAAGATGAGGGGACAGGTAAAGGTATTTCCCCTATGTGATATAAATGAGCGCGACTAGTCTTTGAAAGACTGGCTTTGATTTCTATTTCTTCTAGTCCAGTTAGAGCGTTTCTGGTTTCAGGTCTTGACAGAGATGTTTCTGTAGAGGAATAATGGTCTATACCAATGTTATTAAATCCACGCAGTGGGTCAGTAATCTTGATTCCCTCTAGATTCCCCAACCCTCCACTTATGGCGATTTTAAGTGTAAAGGGTATTGTTTGGTTGAATCCATTACTTGGGATTGGTTGCGAATTAGTACCAGATAGCGTAACTTGGCTGTTATCTGGGTAGGTAATCGTTGCGGTTGAGCTTGGCTTTAATTTTAATTCTACCTGAGTTTTATCAGTCCCTATTCCTAAACAGGGAATATACAACTCAGATGCATAATTTGGTACTTGTAGGCTATGTGATGACCCTCCACTCAGCCTGACATTGATGATTCGATTAGTATCGAATCCTAAGCACCCGACTACATATAGAGTAGGGGATAAACTTAGTATCGTTCTATTCAGGAGTTCAGTTTCACCGGCTCTGTATACAACTGTACCGTTAAAGATTTGAATACTTAGATTCTGAATGGCTGTATTGAGATTTGGGGGAGAAACTCGGATTAATTCATTCCCATGTTGAACGAATAAAGAATCAGGCATAACCGGGTTAACTGCAAATCCATAGGCGATACACCTCGCCACTGTGCTGATATGACGGGCGTGGAGAGGGGGAATCCCTAGAGTAAATCCACACGCTGCTGACAACAATGCGCTGGGATTAGTAGACCCAAACCCAAACCTTAAAATTGCTCCGCTGTCACTGGTTCCGTACCCATTCTGTGCATCTACCTTGAGGTTTAGCGATCGCCATTGTCCCGTTACTGGGTCAAATGGATTATTTACAGTATTGCTTGGGAATGAATAGGTGACAGTTCCATTGGAATAATTGAGGTCGGTTATTGATGTTGTTGATCCAACGTCTGGACTGTTAAATATAGTGGATGTACTATATAAATAGCCATCTCCTGTTGTCCCATTTTTAATTAACTCGTTTCTAGTCATGATATTTTAGCAATAATTAATATTCGGTCGTGATTACAGATATGCTACCAATCGCGGGGTTAGATGTTCCCCGTGGCTGTCCTATACTGTTGTCGAATGTTGTAGTAATTAAGTCTGTGGGATTATTGTTAATTCCATTAACCCATGAAATTTGTTCTTCTAAGTTACTAAGTAACTCCCCTAGATTTTTCATATAGAACAAAATTAAATCTTGAGAAACAGGTTCAGAAATGTTTGCACCAAAGCTGTTAAAACTACTGGAGAAAAATTCTCTATACTCTTGAAAGACTTTGGTTAGGTTAACTTGTTTTCCTCCAGAAAAAATAATACTTAACATTTCCGCACCCAGTCTCTCTAAATTCTTGGGATTGATTGCATCCAATCCAGATCCTGCTAAAGTTATTGTAGAGCTAATGTCAAGGTTTAAGACTTTTGAATTATTGGGAGTTACAGAAAACCTGCGAATAATTAATTCCGCAGGGACGCTTGAATTAAGGTTGATATACTTGATGTATTGTTGGAGTCTACAGGGCTTACCCTGAGTTGTACCTCTAGTCAAAATCCCCATAACTAACTGTTCTTTTTCAGGCGGTAATATAACCGTGGGAGAAGACTGAGAGAAGATGCGAAGCGGGCTGGTGTCAACTCCTATCTTAATTGCAGATGTTCCGTATTTGCTAACTATTTCAGTATTATTCAAAGAATTACTGAAGTTTTCAAAGGCAATAGGAAGGGATGAGGATATCCGTTCTGGAATGAAACTGTCATCGCTGGTAGGGATGTTAGCGAACATAATCCAGCGGTGAGACCCGTTCTGTAGCGCATCCGCAGCGTAAACATAGAACTTAACAGCAGAACCATCATAGCTACCTAGTTCAATCCCAACCATTACTACTAGGTCTAAATTCAGATTCAACCGAGATGGACCACTCCCATCTAATCTATCAAAGAAGACGGGATGACTGCGCTTGTATTCGCGCTCTGTAATATTCCCGTCCTCATCTAGGTAGCGCTGGACAATACTAAAGCTGTCTCCCACCCCAGAACCTTGCACTTTAATGTACCAGCCTGATTGAGCAGAGAATAACCCAGCTTTCTTAGTTCCTGATGTTTTAGTAAATTGGATACCAAAGCTGATGAATAAATTAGCTCCAACATCACATGTGAATAGTTGCTTACTTACACAACTAATAAATTTTTGTTGAGAATTAAACCCTGAAGGAATAACTAAGTTGATAGCTGAGTTGCTGTAAGTAGGGAAAGCATCTATACCGCCATAGGAGGCGGTTAAACCTACTCCTAAAGGCGATCGCGACCATATCCCCCCTGCGGGGAGGAATTGTTCATTGGTTAATGAAGTGTCTATTGACCACTTAGTTTCATCAATCCCGTAAGTATTCGTATCAGCAAATAACAAGATACGTTCATCTTGGGACGGGAAACCAAACATACTTATTTCAAGTATCTCTGGAGGAACAGGTTCCGTACTTTTTTCTATCTCAAAGATTCTATCTGTTGCCAATACAACAGGATAGCTGTCTGGGTATGTCCCATTTTCCTTGATTCTTTTCCCTAGTTCACTAGGGGTAGAACCTGTTTTTTCCGAGATAAATAGCTTAGGTTTGGGTGTGTTCATTATTGCACTCCATAGGTTAAAGCACAGGATGCGATCGCTGCCTCTGCTCCTAAGCTACGAGCAATAATAGTCAAGGTATCGCCGGGGCTATTTTCTGCTGTAGTTTCTGCTCTTCCCAATAATTCCCGCTGAGGGTCGAATATCTCTGTAAGGTCAATTTCTGTTCCCTCGTTTTGTCCGCAATAGAAAGCCCCAATTAATTTACCTCCAGGGTTAGAAGGGAAATTACCAACACTAGTAAAGGTAGCGGTGTTACCTTTTAAAGCTGCAACAGTTTGTAGATGGTCAGCTTCTTGCTCTCCCCTATACCAGTCTCCACCAGTAATGTCATTGCTTGTTGTGTTTTTAATTAAGTAAAACTCGGTATTTTGAGTTGAACTAACGTAAAGACTGAGTGGGTAGACTCGACTTTTCTGTGGTCGTCGGCGTTCCCCTATTGGGACATTCTTGTTATAGACAAAAGGCTTGACTGCGATCGCAAGCATGATTTTATAACTATTAGTTGCTACAGATAATCCTGTGCTAGATGCGCTTTCAATTTTGGCGGGGCGGGGGTCACCACCGTTAATCCACACAGATACGCCAAACCGTCGCATGAAAGCAGCAGAAGTATCCTTGGCTATTTTGTCTGCTCTTTTCCCAATCATGTAGGTAATGGGCATATCTGGCGACGACATAGAAGGTACGGGTAATGTGTCGCCTACCCTGATTTCGTGCCCTGGAACCCAGCGAGTTGCACCATTGAAGGGAGGATTTTGATCTGGGATGTAAGCCATACCCCTACCACCAGCGCCACCATACCAACTGCGTTCAATTAAGAACATACAGAGGTTTGACTCTTCGTTGAAGTAAAGGGTAGCACCAGAAAGTCCTGCACCTGTAGCAATGATAGTGATACTATTTTGATTGTTGACTGAGACAATTCTGGCTCTGTTGTTGTTGCTATCCCTAACCGTCATTCCAGGACTTAGGATATTATCAATCTGTATCCCTATCCCTAGATCATTAAAGGTAACTTGATTGTTATTTACACTACAACCAGAGATTTCAAAAGAGTCAGAAATATAGCTGATAGTCTTAGCTGATGGCTTGGTTCTAGTTCCACTGATTCCGGGAGCAGCATCCCCTTCTTTTCCTGTGTACCTATCTTGATTAAACTTTGCTTCTGGGACGGTATCAGCTGTATCGTCGCTAAGAGTTGTAAATCCGATATCTTCCCAAGTGTTTGATCCTATGTAGGTTGTGTCGTTATTCCCGCTCCCCACTAGATAGCTAGGTCTGTAACAAGTAGAATTGCCAATAGAAACACCAGCAGATCCTCCAACGATACCACTGGGACATTTAGTAACTGTGGTAGTTATTCCCGACGGAATAGCGGAGGTGCGGCGGAAAAAGAGTAAATAATTATGCCACCTAGTTATTGAGCCTACAGTGTTTCCTCTCCTTGATAATACGCGCCATCCATACCCGTCGTTTTTTGTGTACTCTCCCCACTGAACGAAGGAATTAGCGATCGCAGCGCCTTTGGCGATTTGAACTGCTTGGGAGATGAAAATGGGTTTACCAGGCTGATATTTGTACGCGAATTTTGTTTGGTGGGACGCGAATACATCGGAGCCTGTAGGAATAGTTAGATTAACCGCACTATTGATAGGAAGATAGGTTACAGCACTTGCGGGGGTATTTAACCATGTGTTCTCATCAATTCCATATTGCGGTAGTTCCTGTAACAAGAATTGGCGATTTTCTACTACAGGAAAGCCAAACATTGAAGCTTTTACATCGCTGACTAACGCAGTTGCATCAGTAACCAGTAAAGCTTCTTGGTCTAAAGGTAAGGTTACTGGTAGCGATTCCGCTGATGGCTTGGGACCTGGAGTTAGTGGGATGCTACGGGAAAAAGTAAATTCTCTATCTGTCATATTTAACCTTGTGATTTTTTAATCTAACAATAATTCTATTCGTACACTTCAGTGAAGTTATCTTTAAAGATAATTTTTCCTCCACCCAATTTGCTGATTACCCCTTGCTTCCATTTCATCACGTCATACCCATAAATTCTACCAGAGGTAACTGTGAGCATATCTCTGGTATCTATGGCTATGTAGAACCTTTCAAATGGGAAAGAACCAAACCATGCAATAGAATTTCTAGGGATTGTCCCATTTAAGTAAGGCTCTATTTGTATGTCAGAAATTTGCAGGACTCCGCTACCTTTAATAGCGATCGCTGTTGTTTTACAACGCCCTGCGTATCTCCAGCCCATTTCATTCCTGTAGCCAAAATATAATTGGTGGTTAGCTGGGATGTTTGCAAGGATGGGGTCTACTTGTACAGAAGTACTAGTGAGGGAGATTTCACCATTAGTGATGATTGTAAACACCCCACAATGGCTGACATAGCTAGAATCAATCGCAGGTTGACCGACAAGGGTTATGGTCGATTGACCCGCTCTAGCATCTGCGGCTAAGGTCACCTCAAGGTTGGTGCCTCCTGCTGAAAAGATTAGTTTACTTCCTTGATTAACCCTTTCCTTGAAGTTATTTACGGTTACAACAGTTGATTCTTCTACCACTGTTGTTTCCACTACTCCAATAGTAAAAATACTTCCACTCGCCCCAGCTACGAAGCTAGAATCTATCCTAGCAGATGCGAATAATCGTGCATCTGTTACAGACCTAGTAGCTAGTTGATTGACCTCAATAAACTGATTGGATACGGTTCTAACTATTGCGCCATTAATTCCTGACCCCTCAACAATAACTTCATCACCAGCTTTTATGTCTAGTTGAGAGAGTATCGCATCTTTAGACATATTGCGATCGCCGTGGTAAGCCAAAGTTACTCGATCGCTCCCACTGTTAACACTAGCAGTAAAGGGTGATATGAGACTTTTCCCGAATGGTTTACGGCGAATCTCAGCAAACACTAAAGAGTCTTGAAAGTTTTCGCCCTCCGCTGTGATGTACACAGGTTCTACTGTTTGACCTTTTTCAATCTCAAAGTCAAGCTCGAATACATCTTCTCGGTTTAAGGATATATAAGCCATATAATATAATAAGTATTCTGTCTTTTATGTTTCCCATATTAGCTATAATTTAACTAATTTTAAAAAGATTATTATGGTAAGAATTGTTGGTTCCGTTCATTTAGGAGACGGTATTTTAAAAGTTAAACCAAATAAACCTTTTTTTGGTTCTAACGGGTTGGAAATATTTTTCGTTCAGGGTGATTGGGTAAAGATAGAGTTAGCGCCCACTCCGCTGGGTTGTTATTATCTAGTCGATTTCACTACTGACCCCACAGACACTAGTTTTAACCCTACTGAGAAATGGCGAGTTCCCCAGCACGATTGCTCTCTAGCTCAAGTTCGGGGTTTAGAAAGTGATTCCGGGAAATACCAATCTGAGATACAGCAACTCAAGGAAGCATTACAGCAGCGATCGCGCATACACCAAAATGAGGTAGGGAAATACCAGTCTGAGATACAGCAACTTAAGGAAGCATTACAGCAGCGATCGCACATACACCAAAATGAGGTAGGGAAATACCAGTCTGAGATACAGCAACTTAAGGAAGCATTACAGCAGCGATCGCACATACACCAAGAGCAATCGGGTAAGTATCAAACTGAGATACAGCAGTTGACTCAAGAAAATAACAACCTAAAATCAAGCGTTTATAGTGCTGATAAGCTTAGGACGGAAGGAAGAACAGAATTATTAAGATCCTTCAATTTTCTACAATCATCCATACCTCAGTCAGCCAACTATACTCGAAATTCAACAGAGATTGATTCTATCGTTAATAGTCTTAGGCAAAAATTAGCAGACAAAGAGCAACAAATTAACACTCTTCAATCTCAGGTGAGTAATTCAACCCGAACCATTGAATTGTTGCAACAGCGATCGCAGCTTAACCCAAGGGAACTGGAAGAGTTAAAAGCTAAATACAATCAAGTTGTACAAGATTTGGAACAGGTACATAATGCTTCCCAACAGCGATCGCGGTTACACCAGCAAGAATTGACTGAGTTAAAGCAGAAGCTACAGGAACAGCAGTTAGACTATGAGCGGAAGATTGAAACTATTAAGTCTGGTAAATTAGAGCAATTAGAGAACCGGACAGAGTTGCTAAGAGCGTTTAATTCTACCCCCAAGAGCGATCGCACTGTACCTCAGACTAATATGGATCAAGGCGCTGTGATGAGTGACCTCAGACAAAAGTTAGCAGACAAAGAGCAGCAAATCAGCGCACTTCAATCTCAGGTGAATAGGTCTTCTCAGGTAATTGAGCAATTACAGCAGCGATCGCACTCTAACCCAAGGGAACTGGAAGAGTTGAAAGCTAAGTACAATCAAGTTGTACAAGATTTGGAACAGGTACATAATGCTTCCCAACAGCGATCACGGTTACACCAGCAAGAATTGACTGAGTTAAAGCAGAAGCTACAGGAGCAGCAGCTAGACTATGAGCGGAAGATTGAAACTATTAAGTCTGGCAAATTAGAGCAATTAGAGAATAGAAGCGACTTACTGCGGGCGTTTAATTCTGCATCTATAGGCGAATAGTAGTAGAAATATCAACCTGAAATGAAACCGCGATCACAAATCTTGGGACATGAAAAATCTCAGGACGTGCGATCGCGTTCGATTGGTTATTCCTCTGGTACTATTTCAACATCAATAGCAGTTTCTTGTTCCATAGGTTCAGAAGGTGTTAAAGGTGCGATCGCATCAACCTCTTCAAAGTCTTCTACTCCGGCTAACAGGTTTACTCCTACAAAATAATGGTGGTTCATGATTGGTTTTACTAAATACCAGCCATCAGCACATTCTGTCGGCTCACTCCAGGTTGTAGTTCGCACTGCTTCATAATCCAAAGCTCCTGTGGCTGCTTTACGCCCGATAATGCCTGTGTCCGATACTATTTCAGGCTCTTTCTCTCTTAAGACAGCAATAATGTTATTGTCAATCTGGGCTTGGGCTGCTTGGGCTTGTTCAATGGTTGTAAATAGTAAGTACATTACTGCTGTATTTGTTCCGGGGTTAGTTGGTATTTAAGCATTTGTTTTTAGAATTTATTTACGTAAGCGCTGAGTAATAAATCATCCACAGGAGTTTCATTGAGGATTCTTAAGATAGAAGTAGAGTTGTAAGGAATACCATAAATCATCCCATTGGGTGCTAGTACTCCCCCAATCCATTTATCACTACCGCTAAGGTTCCCAAAGGTAGTAGCAGTGTTGGTATTGGGGTCAATTCTTAAGATAGAAGTAGAGTTGTAAGGAATACCATAAATCATCCCATTGGGTGCTAGTACTCCCCCAATCCATTTATCACTACCGCTAAGGTTCCCAAAGGTAGTAGCAGTGTTGGTATTGGGGTCAATTCTTAAGATAGAAGTAGAGTTGTAAGGAATACCATAAATCATCCCATT
>CAYUZA010000001.1:45683-89131 GCA_964449535.1 uncultured Saprospiraceae bacterium | reverse complement strand
GGTCAATTCTTAAGATAGAAGTAGAGTTGTAAGGAATACCATAAATCATCCCATTGGGTGCTAGTATTCCCCCAACCCATTTATTACCTCCGCTAAAGTTCCCAAAGGTAGTAACAGTGTTGGTATTGGGGTCAATTCTTAAGATAGAAGTGGAACTGTAAGGAATACCATAAATCATCCCATTAGGTGCTAGTACTCCCGCAAGCCATTTAGCACCACTGCTAAAGTTCCCAAAGGTAGTAGCAGTATCTGTGGATAAGTCATGGTAACTAGCTTCATTTAGTCCTCTGCGGAAAAAGTCAAGGCTTAAGTCATCTGAATTGAGCCATAGCTCTGGGTTAAGCGATCTAATAAATGCGATCGCATTAACCCTGCTCATGGTTCTAGGTTGTTGAGATGTTGTGCCGATATAAGATGCTGAAAACATATTAAACTCCTGTGTTACCGGCTAAAATATACTCAGCATTGTTTCCAGTATTTGTACTTACATATAAAGTGCAACTAGAATATTGTCGAGCGCTGCGGCTGTGGTTATCTGGGTGTCTTAGAATTGCGTCTGATGCTGCGGTAAATGTAATTTGACCTGCTCCTTTTTGCACAACTATACAGTTAAATCCTGCGGGTAGGTTGTTGGGAAGGGTCAAAGTAACTGCTTCGGTAGCTGTGGTTTCTACGATTAAGCCATTATGTTCAACTCCCAATGTGATTGAGGTAGATGCGATCGCACTTCTGCTTATACTCTTAGGTATTTGTGCAGCAGGGATTAAACCATCAGCGCCTAACGTTGCAACACCGTTGTTAGAACCTTTTTCTGTGGATGCGATCGCACCTACATCACTTGCAACTAGTTCTATTTGGGTCTTGGGAATTTTGCCGGTTCCCCCCAACGTCGCGACACCGTTATTAGCTGCTTTTTCAGTTAAAGCGATCGCACCTACATCACTTGCAACTAGCTCTATTTGGGTCTTGGGAATCTTACCGGTTCCCCCCAACGTCGCGACACCATTGTTAGCTGCTTTTTCAGTTAAAGCGATCGCACCTACATCACTTGCAACTAGTTCTATTTGGGTCTTGGGAATTTTACCGGTTCCCCCCAAAGTCGCAACACCATTATTAGCTGCTTTTTCAGTGGTAGGAATAGCTAATGCGGCTAAATCGTAAGCTGTTTTCACAGCACTGGGTGTTGCTGCTTGGGTAGTGGAAGTTGAATTAGTGGCTGAATTTAACTGAACTATTCCAGTCTGAGAGGTAGAAGCTGTTCTAATGTCCGCAATTATTCTACCTGTTACTCGACCATAGGAATCCTTGGCGATTGACTGGACAAAATTAATTCCAGCGGTTCCACTGGTATCTGTCTGAGTAACAGTTGCTAAGTCTATAACATTATCAGCGATCGCAATTCTTCCCGATGTTCCCACTGGGTTAATGGCGATTTTGCCAAAGTTACCTAGAGTCACTCCGTCTTGGTAAAACAACTCAGATGGTGCATTCAGGGGAACAGTCCAAATAAACTTGGTTGAAGAGTTAGTTACCTCCGTACCAGGTGTACCTTGAAGTCCCGTGGTGTAGGGAGATGCGATCACACCGGATGTGGAAACTAGGTAAAAGCCATGTCCCACGACATTCAGGTTAAAGTTGTAGGTTTCCCCTGGGGTTAAATACAGTGTGG
Organism: uncultured Saprospiraceae bacterium; assembly: GCA_964449535.1. Classification (GTDB taxonomy): domain Bacteria; phylum Bacteroidota; class Bacteroidia; order Chitinophagales; family Saprospiraceae; genus SLDF01. Next base: position 87,462 of record CAYUZA010000001.1, on the reverse strand, counting down.
GATTGTTCCCTAGGTTAATTCCATTAACTGTAATTGTGTATTTAGAGTTGGTGTTGTCGTAAGTAACAGCAATCACAGATACCTTGGAAACCACCTCATTTAAAGGTAAGGTTCTCACCAGTCCAGTGCTGGAGGTATCGTTACCTAGTACAGAATTACCAGTTATTTGTTGAATTTCTGATAAATCAACAGCGTGGTCTTTGATGCTGACAACGCCATTATTAATATCAAAGTCTTCATGGGCGAACTTAGCAACCCCTAGGGAACTTGACCCGCTGGTTTGTTGATCTGCGTAAGCGACGGTATTCACTCCAATCGTGATATCTCCCACCCTTGCATTGTTGGGGTAGGTTCCCGGTGCGTTGATCTCAGTCGCTAAACTTACAGCACCTTCCGCAATGAGCGATCGCACTACGGGTAAATAAGAGCTATTCCCAGATAGGAAGGTATTAGCGTTAGCTGTACCTGTTCCCAAGTTACCAGTAGAAATTGTCCCCACAATGTCAGAAGATGAAACAACCCCTGTAGGCAAAATAGCCCAGTTGTCAGCATTAGCAGCGCCATTATTAGCAATGGTTTTTAAAACATATACAACATTGTTATCTGCTTGAACCGCATAATCTCCCTGGTTGACTCCAGTTAATGCGAGTCTCGCTGCTTCATTCGCCACCTGAAAAACATTAAAAGGCGATCGCGGTGGTAACTGGGTCGGGTCAATGAATCCCTGAGAGTTTAATTCAACCAACTGACCCGATAAAGTGGCGCTTCCTCCTGATGTTCCGCTGGTTTTATTAAACAGATTTCCTAGTTTGTTTTTAACAAAGTCCCTAGTTGCTCTTTGGGTGGCGATTCTAAAATTACTCGCACCCGCGTCACCATCTAAATCTGTATTAATTGAAAACTGTCTAATCGGGACACCGGGGGAGTTTTTCAGTTGAATCTCATCAATTACCCCCAGTGACACACTTCCAGCAAAGGTGACCGCACCAGATGCTAAGTCAACGCTAAAGAAGGGACCAACAGAGAAATTGCCATCCTGGTCGGTAGCAGAACAATACACCCGTCCTGCGTTAACTTCTATTCTTTCTGCTGCGGTATTGGTAATTCCCCCGTTCTCTGGTAGCGCCGTATAGTTAATTCCTGAACCGACAAACTCAAAGGTGTGAGAACTGGAGTTAACTGTACTTGGTCGTCTCAGTTCTACTGGGGTAGAAGATATGGGTAACGTTCCCTCCCATACCGCTTGTAGGGTAATCACAGTTATCCCCTGTTGGATGGGTGTAGCCGATTCCACAACGTATTCAATCCCATCACCCCTAACTGGTGCGCCGTCTACCTTGACTACATAATTAGGAAGGGGAACAGAGGTAAATCCAGAAATACTTAATTTAGTAACTTGTCGTCCAAAGGTAATCTGAACCGTCCCCGTTTCTCCCCCCGGCGGGAAATTATTAAAGGGGGTATTTACTAAGTAAGAGATTGTGCGATCGCTTGCCTGGACTGCTGTGATAACCAATCCGGTTCCATTCGCCTGGGTAACAGAATGTCCACTAACTGTGACTGTCTGACCGACGACAAACTGACTGATTTTACCTGCTTCTACCACTAAGGTAACCCTGGTTTGATTACCAACCGCAGCAAAACTAGAACTCTCGATATTTGAGGGAGTAGCGTTAAAGTCTAAGTTGACAGTTTGTGCGCTTTGAATATTTCCTTTATAGAAAGGAAAAGCGCTAGAACTAAACCCAACCGCTTTTAAGCCTTCGTTCCCAAAGTTAGTAGCTGAGTTAGTAACTGAAGTATATGCACCAGATTCACATAAGATGCTAATTTTATCAAATACTGTGAATACTGATACTAGTTGAGAATAACCATCATTCTTATGGTGGAACCCTACAGACCCAGAAACAATCTGAGTGAAAGCGTCCATCACCATGGAGGCGATCGGCGTGTTGGGAGACAGTACACCACCATCAACTAATATCCCGCCCGCCAAGGTTTTCGTGTCATCTAAGGTTCCATCAGGTTGAGTGACAACTTTTCCTAAAACTGAGATGTTACTACAGTTCTGGATATAGGGCGATAGGAAAATATTAGTTCCATTTTTAAAAGCAGCAGCATATCTAAAAGCTTTCGCACCTTGAGTACATTTAGCACCGTTAATGTGTCTAGCAGCACTCGTGCCTAAGATTCCTCCTCTTGGGGACAAAATTACATCGTTACCATTAATGGAAGCAATCTGCACCCATTCTTGGTCAATTAAAATCAGTGTCCCAGTGTTAGGAGATGGTGGGGTTCCCCCAGCAGCGATCGCGGCGATGATATCAACCAAGGTGGATGCTGTAGCTTTGACATTAGCGCACAACCCGGAGTCATACTGACTACCATTTACAGCTAAAGCGTTAAAAACAGTTCCATCGGTTTCATCAGCTTGTTCATTCGGTAATTTGTTCTCAATCGCATCAAAGATTAAATCCCTGACTTCGTTAATTTTGGTGAGGTTATTAACTGTAGTTGCGGCGATCGCGTTGATATTACCGTTAATTCTTAAATCCGCAATCACAGCATCAAGGATAGGAAGGGCGTTGTAATCTGCAACCAACCCATCAATATAATCTCTGTTAGCTCTAATTAAGTTCGCTGCGTCCTTGAATCTTCCAGGTACATCTTTGATGGTGTGACCAGGAAACAAGCTTAACGTTGTCGCCGTTGCTGACAGTTCCCTAGGGTTGGATTGGTTAGATGTGTTAAGGACTCCAAACCCACCTAGATAGTTGTCTTCAAATACCAGGTAATTTAGATAAGTACCAGAGTCAACCTTAAATAAATCCTGTCCATGATTAAGAGGACATATAGTAGTGGTTCTTAAGTTATCCCCCACCACTGCGGTTTTGGGTTGAGGAATTACCAAGGGATTGTCTTCATAGAACCTACCGCTACTCACCCTGACAGTACACTCTTTTCCAGGAAACTTAGCAACATCAGCTAATGCGCGTTTAACGCTCCTGAATGAAGTTGACCAGCTTCTACCAGGTAGCTGCTTATTCCCTAATCCAAGTAAAGGCTTGGGAGCGTGAACCCACTTGATACCGTTTTCCAAATATCCTAAGACGATATTCACCAAAGTGTAAGCTGTATTCGCCACACTAGCGCACTCACTACCCTCATATTGACTCGCACCTGTTGCGAATCCAGACGGGTTTAAGTCGTCTCTAACTTCTGCAATATTAGAAAGGTTAGGTAGCTTATTCTGTATTGCTTGTATACAGAAGTTACGAAGTAGGGTGAATGCGGTGATAGTCTTGGTTAGCTCGGAACTTGCTCCCGATGTGCTTAAAACTAACTGACCATCTTCAAAGTATTTCAGACCTGCTGCGATCGCATGAACATTAGACAGTCCCACTAAATCCGCAACTACAGCATCTAGGATAAAATTCAAGTCCCTAGCGCATTTAGTCCCAGTGGGTAAGGAATAATTATAAGGTGCTGCTTGTAAGTCAGCAAGCACTTGATTAACTATATAGTCCCGATTAGCTTTAATTAAGTTGGAACCATCTATAAATCTACCACGCTGAACCCCATATTGAATATCTGGCGCAGATGCCCAACCTAACCCATTATTTAAATAGCCATTAACAATATCTCGCAACCCATTGATGTATTCTGCAAATCCAGAACCAATCAACGTGACGACTTGACTAGCAACACTGGTAAAAGCAGCAATAGTTGGGGCTTTTTCTGCTGTGGAGATGCGTAAAGTCCCATCTAACTCATAGTAAGCTTTACCAGACTGGATGCTGTACAGATTAGACCTAAACCTAGAGCCATTGTTGCTGTTTCCCAAGTCCGCTGCGATCGCATCTACAAAGTACCCAATATCCCGTTTACAGATATCTGGGTCTATTCCCGATGGTGGGTTAATTGCCAAATACGCAGTATTAATAATGGTACTACGGTTGGTTTTAACTAGATTTGCAGCGGTTTTATAAGTATCACTAACATCTGGGTGGTCAGTCCCATTGGTTGACACAAAAAACACATTGCTAACTTTTTCGCCCTCGACGGTGGGTATGTATACCTCAGAGCGAGGAATCCCAGTAGGTAACCCTGCTATATTTACGTTACCGGCAAAATTAGCGGTACCTGTGAAACTGGGGTTATTAGTTACAGCTAAAGTACCTGAAGTGGGAAGGGTAACACTAGTATTAGCTGTGGTATTCAGAGTTAAAGGGAACGCCCCGGAAGTGGTTAAATTGTCACCCAGGGTAATTGTTTTAGTCCCATTATTTACCCCGGTTCCGCCATTAGTGGGAGAGACTACGCCACTTAAGTTACTGACGGAAACCGAGCCAGTAATAGTTCCACTAGTGTTAATATTCTCAAAGTTAGCAGTACCAGTGAAGGAAGGATTGTTTCTTACAGCTAAAGTACCTGAAGTGGGGAGGGTGACATTTGTGTGGTCGGTAACAGTCAAAGTTACTGGATAATTCCCAAGGGTGGAGAAGTCGTTCCCTAGAGTAATTGTTTTTGTCCCGTTGTTTACCCCAGTTCCCCCATTCGCGGGTGAGACAATCCCAGATCCCGCAATAGTTCCATTAACGGTAATATTCTCAAAATTAGCAGTACCAGTAAATGTTGGATTATTGGTTACCGCTAAGGTTCCTGAAGTGGGGAGGGTAACATTAGTATTTCCCGTGGTAGCAATACTTAAAGGGAAAGCCCCAGAAGTGGTTAAGTTTCCACCTAGGGTAATTGTTTTTGTCCCGTTATTTATCCCAGTCCCCCCATTCGCGGGCGAGACAATCCCAGTCACATTACTAGCGGTTCCCGTGATGTTACTGGAAGTTAGAGCGATCGCACCACCCTGATCAGGAAGGCTGAATACTCTAGGGGACGACAAACCGGTTACAGAGAAATTGTTAATTCCTAAGAGAGGTTTAACGTCAGAAGGTAAGCTGTAACCTAAATTATCTTCCTCGTCGATTCCATCAGCGGATAAGATAACTTGGGGGTCATTAACTCTAGTTCTTAAATTTTTAATATCTGTCATAGCTTCTATAAATAACTTACCTAGTTAAATTATTCCCTTAAACTGTGGAAAAATAAAGACAGCTCGGTTCAGAAAATCCTACAAAAAGTAATTATGACAAGACCTATGACCAGTATAGCTTTAGCGAGCTTTACTCTAGAGTTATTATCATTAAATTCCACAATTCCCATATTAAACAATTTAATTGTTGATGGGTTCTACCCCACCGGGTCAAAAACCATTAAAGTTAAGCGACCCACAAATCTTAATACCAATATCTCGCTATCCGCTGGGTCTTCCTTGCGATTTGAGTTAATCGGGATAGGACAATCATTCTTACAGCAAATAATTGTCCTGAGAGAATCTCTGAATATAAACTCTCAGAGTGACGATAGCGAATTAATCTTAGAAGTACTAGACCTGAAGAAAGACTTACCCAATGGCGCGATCGCAGTAGTGGTTTCTGGAATGTTACCGTTATTCGGTATCCAGGGATTTGATTTACAATCCCAAGAATCTACTGTAGACCTGACTAATACTCAATCTGGGTCAGGGATGGAGTCAGCAAATGTCAGATTTGACAGAACAATTAATATTAGTGGGGTTCAACTAGCAGGAGATAAAGCCTTAGAAACTATTGTGAAACCAAATATTTTTAGTCAATGGGCTAAAGACTCAGATGATGTATTTGCGATCGCTACTTACCCCAACGGAGAGCAATATAGGGGTATTGCTAAAATCCGTAACCTCACAATGGCTGGGAATCAAAACGAGGTCATGCGGTATGAGTTTAATTTACAATTCCAAAGAGACATTGAGCGTGATGATAGTATTATGTCTGTATTGACTCCTGCAAAATGGAATAATTTCTTACTCCAGTGGGATAACTCGGTAATGGTTTGGTAGCTACCCATTTTCATCCTCTTCTTTATTGGGGTTTGCAGCCCCAAAAGCCGCACCTAATAACCCTGATGTGGCGTTAGCAACCAAGGTCATTTGACTTGATTCTAAAGGCAAAAAGATCACAGCACAAGTCAATCCAAACCCCATACCAGACCACATTAATGGTAAAAAATGCTTAATGTATTTCGACATTTTTAAACAAGTCCTCACTGTATAATAGTCCCTTACTTTTTATTATATATTTCCCATGGATTTACTAGACTCCTTAAAATACCGACACCCAGAGCATAGAGAATATGCAGAGTACTGGACTACCTTAACCAACGTGGTAGAGGGGGGCGATCGCATGACCACTAAGGAAAAGTTAGCTTTATTAGCTAATCCCGACGGTCGCCCACATGAGGTCATGGAGGAGCGAGCTAAATTATCTAGCTACTGTAACAAGATAGCGCCCATACTAGCTAGATTTAATTCTGAACTATTCCGGTGTCCAGGAGTCCCTACTGGGTCTTTAGACCCGTTCTGGGCTAATGAGTTTTTCCCATGTGGGGCGTTAACCGATAACGACGATGATGCGAGGTCTTCGTTTAATACATTTCTGCAAGAGTCCATGATGGCGGCGCTGACCACTGGTAAAGCGATCGCCCAGGTTGATGTCAAATCGGGAGGACTATCTACCTCCCTCGCAGATCAGAAAGCATCGGGGGAACTAAATCCCTATGTGATTTTACATCCCCGGACTGCTTTATGGGATTGGCAACGGGATGTAGACGGGTTTAGTTTTACGAAAATTCATCAGTTCCGGTTATTCCGAGACAACTGGTATGATGACCCTATCCCAGAGCATATATTTACTATTTTTTACCGACGGGATGCAAAAATTTACACGTCCAAATATATCATCCGCAAGATACCCAAGAATAACCGACCAGTCCCACCGATGCCTTTTATCCAGATGTGCGATCGCAAGGATATAATTATAGATCCGGTTATTCAAGACCAGGAAATTTTCAATACTAATGGGAAGTTTGAGTTTCCCATTATCACCCTAACCTTACCCCGTCCCCTCTGGATGGCTTCACAATTATTCGATTGTCAAAAAAGCTATTTCAATCAAACAGCGGCGTTGGAATACGCCTTATATACCAATAATTATTCTATCCCCATTATTACCGGGGTAGACGATGAATCCGACGACCCTCTACAGGGGAAACGGGTAGGGGACGGTTATTATCTAACCCTAAAAACCGGACAAGAAATAACTCAGTTTGAACGCTCAACTAGCACAGTCAATAACGCCATTAAATACCGTGCGGAAATCAAGCGGGACATTTACGATATCCTACAACAGATAGCCATGTCGGCCGGGGACGGGATTAGTATTATTGCTCGCAGTGGAGAGTCGAAAAAAGAAGACCGTCGTCCAGAGGAGATTTTGTTAGAGAGGTATGGTCAAATTGTCAAGGAATATATTATCCAAATACTCCGCGCAGCGTCGATCGCCCATAGGGAAGTTGTGGATTGGGAAGTTGTCGGCTATGATGATTTTCTGGGTTTTTCTGTATCCGAGCTTTTATCAGACCTGGAAGAAATTAGAAAAGCCAACATACCGTCCCCTACCTTTAATAATGAGATTGTCAAACATTTTGTAAAAAGAGCGGGACGTATTTATGACTTAGATGAAGATGCGATCGCGATCGCATTAGATGAGTTATGTCAAATTGAAAATATCATTGAAAACATGGGAGAAACTCTACCCCAAAAACCATCAGCAACCCCTGCTGATACTGGGGAAGATGTTGACGACGATGAAGACGATGATGATGTTAAAGACGGTTCGGAAAAAACCGCAGACGACGATGATGATATAATAAAAGATACTTCACAAAAAGGATAAATTATGCCCTTAGATCCAGAAATTTCTCAAGCAATTATAGATGCAATAAAGGAACAAATTCCTCAAATTATCCCTACTGTAATCAGCGAGTCTATTAAACCAGTTGCGGAACAACTGGAAAAACAGCAGCGCGACTACAAGAAAATCAACGATTTCTTAACTAAAACCACTCAATCTTTGACAGCGCAAGATGAAAAGCTGACAACCCTATCCTCATCATTAGAAATACTGGAAGAAATTAAGCAACAAAAAATAGCTGAAGATTCTGAGAAAACCCAGTCTAAAGGACGTAGACGTAAACAAGTAGTAGAAGAGTCTATTGATAGCGAAGACCAAAAAGAACCAGTGACTAAAAAACAAGACATTGACATTGACTCTTTACGCCAGTCCCTCATGACTGAGTTAAAGCAACAGTACGAGGGTCGGGTAAACGAGATTCAACGCCAATTGGAAGAGCGGGATAAAGAGACTCAAGCGCTGAGAGAAGCTGACCGACGCGCTCGTATGAAGAACGAAGTGTTAAATACCATGCGGGGTTTGAATCTAGTCCGCCCCAACACCGAGGAAGACCTGCTTACTCTGTTAGAAAAGCGCAATCTGATTGTTGAGGATGGCGATCGCTTCTATGTGCGAGCGCAAGATAAATTCGGCGACCCGGTTAAGGCTGAGTTTAAGGACGTGCTACCCAAAATGCTAGAGGAAGATTTTGCGCATTTCGCAGTTCCCAGGGGTGGGACAGGAACCGGAGCAACACCCACAGCACCCTCATTGTTAGCTCAATACAACTTTAAGAACATGACCGCACAGCAGATTTACGACGCTTATGGTTCTAACCCTGATGCTAGTAATGCTCTTATTGAGGTATTAGAACATCAATATGGGAAAAATAGATAGGAGATTTAATTCATAAAAGGAAGTCATATTTATGCCAACATTTGCTAGTACTGATGGTTTTTCTCCTAATGCAGGTTTACTAGAGGTTGCGATCGCTAAACAAGCGCTAACTCAATTAAACCTTAGCGCCATGTACCCTAAGATTGGTATTCGCGATTATCAAGCCGGGGCTTTTGAACGGGGCGACTCTGTTAAAATTCGCAGACCGAAGCGCCGGACTGCTGTTGACTTAGACCCCAGAAATCAAGCTTTCACCTTCAATGAGGCGGCTTTTTTCTCTGGTAATTTGGTACTCGAAAGATTATGGACAGACGGTTTCTTAACCTATAGCTACGATTCAGCCCAATCAATCAGCTTATATATAGCAGAAACAGCATCTCAAATCGCCGACGCGATCGCTACTCCCAATGATACTTATATGTATAATAAGTTTCGTTCCTGGAGCCTTCCTACTAGTGGTGCTGTTCCTTTAGGTGACCATCCCCCAGTTGCAATTTCAGCTTGCGTAGATAGCAACGGTGCTTTATCCTCCTTCAATAATGAAGGACTCCGGGGCGCTACCGTTTTCTTAGATAAAGAAAACGTCCCCCAAGACAACCGTTACTGTATCCTGTCTTCCACAGCTAAAGGTGCTTTCCTAGGCGATGCGATCGTAGTCAACGGGTATGCAGCAGCAAGTATCGGGTCAGGGAGATTAATTGAGCGTGGATTGCAGATTGGGGAATTTGTAGAGAGATACGGCTTCAGAGTCGGTGGTTGTAACTCCGTAACCGGACAAGCAGGAGTAGCAGATTTAAGCTCTGAAGCTGGGTCACAAGGTACTCTACCAATTGCTTCAGTTGCTGCTAACACAGATTTCACCTATGCAGACTTAAGCTCAAACGCTGTCGTAGGCGCAGTCAACATCACACTAACTTTAGGTGGAAGTAATTTAGTTCCTGGGGTAGCAGTTGGTCAAATTGCTAGAATTGGTACAAGCAGCAAAGCCACAGCATTCGGTGTAATCCTGCGAGTAGCGGGAGCCGTAATCACCTTAGTTCCCTACGCTCCCAACGGCACAAAAATTTCTGCTGGTGAAATCTTAGCGGGAACAGACGTATTTAGCATCCCCACAATCCCCTCTGTCAATACAGTTAACCACGTGGAAGGTTTGGCTATGGCTACCCGCCAAATCCAAGAACCTACCAATGGAAGTGGTGCGATCGCAGCTTCAATCGTTGACCCAGTATCAGGTCTGAGTATCCAGGTCTTCACCGGTAACTATGATTTGGGTCGGGTACGACAACTTAACGCTGCATATATGCTCACAGGCGCTAAAGTGACTGACTTCCGCAAGACTGGGTTAATCTTATCTCTGTAATAATCGCCATGCCTATCTACTTTACTCCAGATGGCATGCCGGTTCACGTCATGCCTGGAATGGAAAACGATTTCATCGGGATGGGCTACAGAACATCCCCTCCAGATACCTTGGAAGCAGAACAAACAGAAGACAATGCAGACCTAACCCCTAAGTTAGATACTCCCATTTCCCCCGTCGCTATCAACTCAGCGACATTGAAGGAAATGACTGAGCGATTAGGGCTAAATACCAATCAAGCTAGAGCAATTAGAGATAATCGCCCATACGACGGGGTGGAAGACTTAATCGCTCTTATGCCTGAAATCACCTGGCTTCCTCTGGATCGACTAATTGACTATCAACGCCCGCAATCTGATATCCCAAAGGAGTAATCAATGCAAACATTGACCGACCTAGAGGTAACCTTGCTTTACGAGATATACGAAATAACTCTCAGGGAAAATACCATCGTCGCCGGTGGCGAAGGTCGGACAAGATTGCAGCCTGATATCTTCTCAGCAGGTAAATCAGTCAGAGATAGATTAGTGGAAGCGATCGCCGCCATTAATCTATCCTCTGCTCAAGTCCTGAGAGTTCGGGAAATTCTCACAGAATATAAGGAAATTAGCTTAGATCCCAGCACAATCAATCAGGAGGGCTACGCTTTTAAACCGCAGCGCAATGTTGACTTATTGCGTAGTCGGTTATATCCCTATACAGGAATATTATTTGTAAAGAATACAGACAATAAATTGAAGCTCGGCTAAAGATTTAAGAGGGACATTATGCTGTATATAGTTGCGATCGCAGGTTTTTTAGTTCTCTCTATTTGGAGTGTTACAGTTTTCCTCTTAGGCTTCGCCTTGGGGAAATTAGCACAAATCCAAGAAAGTGTTACCCCCACTAAGACTCAAGAGGAAGGGATAGAAACAACCTTTTCCGAAGCTCTAAATTACCCAGCGTTCTCTCGATTAATTCAATCCAAACCATTACTAAAAGATATCCTTATATCCGGTTCCTTGTCATCGCTATACATCACAGACAACACGATAGAAATAGCGGTCTTATCCCCACAGAACCACGAAGCTGCAATTAACCAAGCTTTAGAGAATGCCCTTGAGGTGAATTTCTTGTACGAAATTTAGCTCCGACTTCCTGAGAGCCGGAGTATTGGAAACATCTTAAGCGCGATCGCATACTGTCTCTTGCTGGTATTTTCGCTGCTGAACATACTCGCTCAACCTAGAATAACCCAGGGTCTGCAAGACAGCGTACCCATGTTTACAGGTGGGAGTATGAATACCCGCCTGTCTTTGTCGATCCCAGTCCTTACACATACAAGATACGTACTTGTCTTCTAGCTGAACAATATATAAATCAAAACTTTTGCTGCATTGAACAAAGAAACTATCAGGACTAGCGGGTTGACGCTGCACCAATCCCGCATCTTTGATTTGCATCCCCCGACGCTGGCGAGAGGCTGCAAACTCCTTCCTAAAAGCCTTCTTGCTCACGAACCGGGGTGACCCTTTTTTAAACTTAACAAATACAACATTTGCCCAAACCTTGACTTCTGCAACAGGTTTGTTTGTGATGGCGATCGCTGCTGTCTTTGTGTAAATCAGTTCATCAAGTGCTTTGTTCATGGCTAGTTCCCTTTTACTTTACCTGAAAGTATCATAGCCTAGTTTTCAAGCTACGTCAAGCAGGTAAAGGGTAAATTTTGCTCTTGAGGTAGGGACAAATAGCGATCGCTCGCCACCATCTAGCCTAAAGCGCCTGAAACCCTTACACAGCAAGAAAAGTTATTTTTGACCGATGGCTGAAACCCTTGTATACCAGATGAGCCATTTTTGGCTCATCGAGAAGACACTTTTGACTCATCGATGAGTCACTTTTGGCTGTTGACTATATATAAACAATCCTAATAAACACTCTCTTCCCACAAATCGAGGGAGTGAGATTTTGGAAAGGCAAAAAAAGAAAGAACTTTACTTTTACCCTATCTGCTTTCTTCCTAGATCCAGAAGAAAAAATGTGTCCCGCCCCGGCGCGGGTTTGGGTGAGGGCACGCCGGTGCGGGACGTTGGGTAAATATTCTAGGGTGATATATATGGGGTTAGCTGCGCGATCGCGCCACACTGGGGAAACCGCCAAATCTTAGGGTGTGACCGTGGTAAAGTTTGCAAGCAGTTAGATCCTTCTTGCAAGCGCGTTTGTTCAATAGTTCCGGGTCGTTGGGGTCTATGGGGTTGTTGTTGATATCAAAAGCCTTATCTAATGGCGCACCACAATTAGGGTCAGGCGCTCCCACTGAGTTAAGTTGCCACTGACAACGCCTAGAGTACATCCTAGAAGGCAGTTTCTTCCGTTCTAATGAGTGATAGGGCACAAGGTTAAATACGAACTGATTGAGGTATTCACCTTCGTAGTTATTGATTCTTAGCTCAAACTCAAAGAACTGATTAGGGTCGGAGGTGGACTGACCATCTAAGAACCGGGGTTGAGTCCTTTTGACGTTGACCTTAGACCCTACGACGTAAGTCTCATCGATGACAGATCCCATCAAACTAAGCAAATTCCCCAGCGCAGCATCGCTTATAGTCAAGCTAGAGCGAGGTTCTGTGTCTTCCCCCGATTTAGAGAAACCAGACACCTTGCAGGGGATTTTCTGGTACGTAACACCGCCAAAGGTCGCGTCCAGGAAGTTGCAGATTCTAAACTCCACTGGCTGGTTGGTGATGGTGTTAACTGTGGTAATTGTAATCAGATCAATAAATTGCTCCGGCTCTAAAGATTGAGTCGAAGACTGAAAAGCATTGAGGCTCATGTTATTTCTGTTCTATAAAATTAGCTGTAATTTCCCACACGTTGTCTCCCTTGTGGATTACGGAAAAGCGATCGCATATAAAAGTTTTGTAGGGAATAACAGGAATTGGCTGCCATCTAAACTTGGTTACGCCTTGGTATGCTTTAAGGGTGTTAGCAATGTTATTTTTACTTGCAGTATTCAATCCAGGGATTGTGATTGAATAAGTAATGCGATCGCTGTTAGGGGGAACTGTGTTAATGCTGTAACCATCGCCTAATTTAACGCTGGTTACTGTTGCTTGTTTTTGCTTAGAGACTTCCCATTTAACGCCGGTTCCCAGGTTAAGGATAGGTATTGGTGTTTGTGTCATACGTCTTTTTATGGGTTGAGGGTATATGCGATCGCGAGTAATACTTCATTGTAAGCATGATTTAGCTGGGCATCCATGCCGGGAATTATTTCATTTACTAAAGCATAAAACTGTTCGATGAGATTAAGTCTAGTTGATTGTTCTTCTATGGTATTGTTCAATCGTAATGGTGGGCTATTTTGAATAAATTCTGGCTCCCAATCTGGTGTGTCTGGGTAAAGGCTGGTCATGATCTCTGTTATATCAAAAAGGTAGCTATTATTAATAAAACCTTGATCAGATAGTCCTATTAACTCAGTTAATAACTCAGATGATTGTGCTATCAAATTGGCTAATGATGTTAGATATGGGATGGAGTAATACGTAGCACTAAGTTGATTAATCAGATAGTCGTAGGTATTATCTATCCTTTGTAATTGGAACAGATAAAGAATCAAGCTAACAATTGGAATAAAATTATCCTCTCGCTCTGTAACAAATAAAATTATGTCATTCATGACAATCTGTGTATTTACTTCAAACATTGCTTGTAACTTAGGTAGACTAGCCATTAATTCACCGCTAGCATTTAACAGAGTATTAAATGCACTCCTGTTGCTAAAAGTTTTCCGCAGGTAAAACAGCAATTCAAATAAATCAGCTAAGATTGCATAGCTATATTCTAGATTTTCTGGTATGTCTAGCTGAACAATCTGATTCACTTGCTCAATCAACCCGGAATATGTGGATGTTCTTTCGTTTAGCATGATCGCATAAGATATCGCAGTTTGAGCTAATTGTAGTCTTGGTTCTTTGTACTCCAGCATGAGCTTTAGTCTATCAATCTCAGCTTTAAGCATGGCAATTTCTCTTCTAGTCTCGGCTAATCCTTCTAGGGTAGAGATAGAAGCTTGTAGCGATTCAGCAGGGGTTAATGTCTGTTCTGTCATTATGGGGTTGGATTTTGTGCAGGAGGATTCTGGAGTTCTTGTATCGTTTGCAATGCGCTAGTTAACGCTGATTGAGTGCTGGTTAAGCTACTACTTAATGAGCTTACTTGTGATGCAAGCCCAGCCAATTGCTGGTTTTTCTCCTCGATAATCTCATTCAACTCCGCAACCTTCAATTCTAGTGCTCTAATTGTCTGAGTAATCATCAATTCTAACTCCGCTAATTTCAAGTCGATCGCATCAAGTCTTACTAGTATCCCAGTCCCTGCTTTTGTTGAGTCAAAGTTACCAGAATAGATTGCATTTACAACCCCACCATAGTTAATCGCGATATTCCCAATACTAGGCGATCGCGGCACGGAACCATAAATACTATTACCAGTAGTTCCAAACAAGGTGGGCATAATTCCTGACGTAAAACCAGCATTAGAAGTAAATGCCCCATATACAGTGGTAACAATTCCGTTAAAGTTATTCGCTATTTCTCCAATACTGACACCATCAATTAATTCAGTATTCGGGTCTTTAGCTACAAGGTTTCCATCTGGGCTGGTGTTAGTTCCGAATAAAGCAGCGATCGCGCCTTGCTGCCCCTTGCGTAAACCTCTAGGCTTATCTTCTGATTGGGTATTTTCATCATATTCACCAAGTAGATAGTCTTCTGTTAACTCCAGTCTTTGAAGCACTCCATTTTCTCTGTCAATAAAACCAATTCGATTTAAAGCATTAAAAGCTTTGCTGCTTAATATTTGTCCATCAATAGTTCCACTGGCTGCATTTATAATTTCAACAATAAGGTTAGGTATAGTAGCAGTCCAAGTAAGTGAATATTGACCCCATGATAAGCTTGAATTATTCCAAGTTGTGCCTACTTCTGGTGTGCTTGATAATCTGAATGACCAGTAAGCCAAACCGCCATCGTCAGGTTCTCTGTCAAAGCAGCTATTATATATTTTTCTTACTACACCGACATTATTCTCTCCTGAGAATTGGTTCTCCTCAGCAAATATAAAATTAGCTACTGAGTTGTAGGTAAAAGGAGCAGTTGTAATGAATCTTTCTACTTCACCTCTAGTGGGGGTAGTGTTTCTAATTGCGATAAATAGTTTTATGACTATCAGAGGGCGATATACCCCTAGTCCTAACTTTGATATTTTTGATCTAAAGGTAACGCCGTCATTATTTCCCGAACCAGCAAAGATAATGTCAACTACTAATGCGCCAATATTAGATAATTGCCTACCTAATGTAATCTCGTAATAATTTTTCCAAAAATCAAGCCCAATTGGGTCTGGGCTTCGGTTAAAACATGCTCTATAAATTAACTCTAAAATTTCAGAAGTATTTTTGTTAGAATATCTGCTACTAAATTCCTGATTATAATTAGTATTTTGTGGATTTGCGATCGCATTGGCTATGTTGTAATAAATTTGCCGTTGCTGATACCAAAGTAAAGCATCATTGAATCCAGTTGTAAAGCCCAAAAGTTTGCTAATATCAGATACTGTAGCTGGTCTACCTAATAGACCCAAGATCACTTGAATAATAATAGATTCTACAGAATTAATGCTACTTCCACTAGGTACTCCATACACAATATCCTGTAGTGAATCTGTTTTGCTAACCAGCCCATCTTGGCTATTAAGTAAAGAGTTTTCTATGGTAGTTAGTTGTTGAGAGACTGAAGCTGCACTTGCTCTCATCCGGTCATTTATGTTGGCGTTGAACTCAACAAATGGAGATGTTTTGTTATTAATACTAACAGCAGCCACTCGTACAGCATACATGGGACTGAAGCCTAAGTTACTCCACGTGACTGTAGGCTCAGTGGTTAATTGCTGTCCACTCCACTCAGTATCTGGATGTTGCCGATACTCTACGACATAATGAGAAAAATAGTTAGCAGAAGCACCTTCTGGCGGTTCCCATGGTGACCAATTAGCAACTAAAGAGTATAGGGTTGACTGCGATCGCACAATCGAATTACTCAAAACACTGTTGTCGCCTAACGGAGTGTCGAATTGGGGAGCATCAACGGGGACTCCCATTGATATTAGTTCTAACCGAGTCTTAGGATTCTCTACCGTACCTCCATCAATAGGAGTCATGAACGCAGGAAGTTTGGGAACAGGAGGTAACGCGGGGATAGAAAGACCTTGCTCTATGTATGCGTATTTATTTTCATCATAGGTAGTTCCTGTTACTTTAAACATCATCTGTGACTCCCCTTCTGGTTCCACAGAGATGATTCGATATTTTTGGACTGGGATTTGCTGATCAACAATCATCCATGTCGCACCAACATTAGGTCTTAAGGATAAAGGCTCTGTTAGCTCAAAGGCACTACAGCTATTGTTAGTGAGCATACAGCTAAAGTTTCGTTCAACTCTACTACCATCCGGTAGTAATAAAATTAACTTAGCTGTACCAAGGTCTGAGAGTAAGCTTACCGGATAATCTGGGACAATAATAGAGTCAGACTCTACAGCTTTAATTAGTCCTCCGTGGCGAATCTTTAACTTAGCTGAATCCGCTATCTGTACTACGTCCCCTGGGTTGAAAAACAAAGCATGGGGACGCACTACCATTGTTACCTGCATATTAGTAGGTAGAGAGTCAACGATAATCCTTCTTCCTGCTCTAATCGCTGCTGATCTGCGGGTTTCCCCTAATAGTGCAAATTCTTCTGTGTGATAACCGTATCTAGTGATGTAGTTGGTATCCTCTATTATTTCTTCGTTATTTTCCCAGTCATCTTGAGGGGATTGGTAAGTGACTTTTGCGACTGTTGTAGTATTTTGGTATTCTTGGGACGTGTAGCTAAATTTACCTTCCTCAACATCAGCATTTGTCACAATCCGGGGTAATGCTCCTAATGGCTCTTTCCTGTCTTGCCAAAAAGACAGCATAGAACCATTCCAATAAGGCTTTACAGAGATTGAAGCGCAGATACTCCGAATCATCTCAATGACATTGGTTGCTCCCCCCGCACCGATTACCCCATTAAATAGGTATCGTCTTTCTGTTCCACCCGTCCCATTGGGAACTAGCTCATTGTTGTATTTGCTAATCTCAAATAACTTATATTTGTCTATGTACCTTTCTTCAATCCCTAATTTGTATCTTTCCTCAGTCAATAAATGCCAAATCAGCCACACTGGGTCAGCACAAGCCCGATCTGGAGTGTAAAAG
The DNA here is from genome assembly GCA_964449535.1 of uncultured Saprospiraceae bacterium. GTDB lineage: Bacteria > Bacteroidota > Bacteroidia > Chitinophagales > Saprospiraceae > SLDF01. The sequence goes on along the minus strand of CAYUZA010000001.1, from coordinate 70,094 downwards.
GTTCCATTCCATGTACTAGGGAGTAACAAACCGCGATCGCCCGGATAATTGACTGTTGCGCCACTCGGAATCTGAACTTTTATCCCAGCCAGTTTCATCCAAATTTGTCCAGCACTTTGAAGTACCTTGGATGGAAACTGCATATATGCGATCGCGGTATTTAAGTACGCAATGCGATCGCTTGTTTGGGAAGTAATGCTAACCAGAGTTAGTTTTATTCCTCCTGGACCACCATCTTCTTGTCTCTGGGGTGGGGTTAGCCTACGGATAATAACTATAGCCTTAAAAGCACTAGGATTGACTGGAATATTGTAATCAAAGAAAGTTTCTGTAGGATACCTTGCTGTTATATTTTCATCTTTAATGATGGTTTCAGGGGAAAGAGGAGACCCCTCAGACATCTGCAATTGTAGACTAATTCTAAACTTGATATTTTCCCTGAGTGGATTACCTTGTTTGTCTGATTTTTGCAGAACTAAAGATATCTTTACCTTTAGGCTGTCAACGACTCCACTCAAGTTGACCTGATGGGTATATCCAGACGTTGGTATAGGGATTGTTCTGAGGACAGTAACAGTCTGAGGATCGACATCCATTCTCCCATATCGGGACAGTCCTCTAACTACTAAAGTTGAGCTATTAATGATTTCAGCTATGGTTACTTTTGCAGAATAACTATATCCAAGATCGTCGGATATACTTCTGTCGTAAACAATATCGCCCAAATTGTCGTCATAAAAACCAGTCAGCTTGACAAAAGCAAGGTCAAACTCAAGCCCAACTAAATTATTAACATCAAACCCTGCTGGCTGTTGAGTTATTTGAAATTGGAATGTGATGGGGTCGGGAATAAACCAATATTCATCCACATCTGTAATCCTAACTCCAGATGTGATATTTAGTTTAATGGTTTCTGTTATATTACTTAATTCATATTGGATTTCCCTGCTAATGTTGTTAACTGCGATCGCGGTAATATTTTTGTCATCTGATAAAGCTAGGTTTTCAAAAATATCTCCACGAGCGTAGGCAAAATCTATCGCTGTGTTTGGTTTTAAACTTCCGTCATCATTTTCCTCTCGGAAATTAAAACTTCCATTCGGATTTTGTATTGGTGTTTTATCAACTTGAATCCCCTGTAACGGACGATAAGGTTGACTACCAGGATTCAAAGGATTACTTGTATTCCCGTGATAGTCTACAATTCCCTCTATTTGCCCTTCCGACAATCCCATGACTAACCAAACAAAGTCTTTAGAAATGCCGGTAACTTTATCTCCTCCACTGGTATTTCCCGGGAAAAGTCGCCCTACAGCAGCAGTAATGACTGCTCCTGCAATTATATTCCAAATAGAACCTGATATCCCTTCGGGGTATTTATAGTGTGAATCGGGAGGAATATAGGGGAGTCCATAAGCTCCGTAGGGAACAATACTAGACCGTTTTTCATCTAACATAATATTAATTCTTAAAGTTTTTTGTATTCCGATCGCACATCTAAAGATATTACTTGAAAACTTTTAACTAAGGTTTCTCCAAATACCAGGGGAACTGGAGTTCCTTCTTCTGTTACCGCACCTGAAGCTTGGAAAAACACCGTACTCTCTTCTTTCTTTGGTTTCTCAGGATACCCATAGAGTAAGGTTTGCATCCCCATTGCGACCCCAGCGGAAATGAGATATTGTCCGACAGAACCGATCCCAGGAATCATCCCAATCCCAATTAAAGCTGCTGCTGTGATGAAACCCCTTGACTTATCCCCAGAACCAGCGATCGCGGGTGAGATGACAACTGTAGACCCTGCTAGTGGCATTAAAGAGAGGTTAGCAAGGTTTTCCTCAGAGGCTTTTTGTTTAAGCTTGTCTTTGACTATAAATACTTCATACAAATAATCTTGGGATGAGATATAAGGCTTAAACTCAGGAAAATTAGCTGACAAGCAAGACATGAGGTGCTGCAAGTTGTTGACTTCAGCTTGAATTTCTGGTTTAAACTTTTCTCCTAAAATTCCGGTTAATCTAATTGTTGTTAACATTCCCTACAACTCTTTTTGCATATATTGTCCGGTTTCGCCAAAAATTACCATAAATTTCAATCTTCGATAATTCACCCAACAAAGGTGAATGGAGAATCATGTTGTCTGGTAGTAATATGGCGACATGGTTCGGGTTCATTCCTCCTCTGGTTGCGATCGCTAAAGCGTCGTAAACCTTGAAAGGTTCGTGCTTACTGACAGTGGGAAAGTCTTTTCCATCCCAAGGACACTTATAGTCGCATTGAGGGAAGGTAGCGTAATCGCTGCGGGGGAACTCTCCTATATCAATATTAAACTTCCCTAGATAAAAAGACCGAGCGATCGCGAAGCAGTCAGACCTCCCCCATTGAGACGGAACTCCCACGTAAGAGTTAATATCATGGGGGTCGCAATTAGGATTAATAGCAGGAAAAGGATTGGGATTACCGGGGTCGTAGTAGTCCCAACAATCAAAGCTTGTGTGATAAACAATTATGGGTAAAGCTGACATTTGCGCCGATCGCACATCGTCATAACTTAACCATCCGCTATGCTCATTTTGACAGTGAGTATGAAAAATTGCCTGGATATTATCTTGATAAGGATATAAGTCCTGTGGGGATAAGTGGAAGTGATTACAAGGGTCGGAGTGTTTGTTCTCCAGTGCGATCGCTTCACCATTGACAATTATCCCGCATTGCTCGCGTTCTGTTAGCTTGTCTAGAGGGTTACAACAAATTGCGATCGCTCTGAGGATTTTAGATTTAATCTTGTCAGTTAAAAGACATTCCATAATATTAATAAGTTACTGGAAACTCGCCCCAGAACAAAGGATCTTTTGCCCATATTACATCAAGAGGTACGCCTGGATTTGTAGCATGAACCCATGCGACTATTTCCTCGTCCCAAATGATCTCTTCTCCACCCCAGACAAGAGGAAGGGAAGTAGTGGGAGGTATAACTGGACGGATTACCTCTTTGAGGGATACATCCAGTTTAAATAGTCCAGTTGTCGGTTTTAACTGTTGGTTGTCAACAATTACTGAGGGAATATAAGAAAGAATAGACCAGGTGTAGTCTTCGCATATATACAATGCTTCTTCAAAATAAAAAGGTTTGCCAATATTTGCTGTTAAAAATTCCTCTAAGACTAAATAATCCTGATAGTTTAAATTAGCCGTAATTGACCGCGATCGCAGCATCTGGTTAAGTTGACCCCGTGTACTCCTAAAGTCAATTCCCCCGTCAAACCGTTGCGCGATCGCACTACTTTCAAAGCTGACTTCGTTATCCCAAGATATCTTTAACTGCGGAGGGGCGATCGGGTAAGACATGGTTTCATTTTGGTAGATGTGGGGTATAGCTTAAAAGTGCGATCGCATTAACTCCGGGTGGGGATTAATGCGATCGGGTTAATTGTCCTAGGTTGATGCAGGGAGAACTCGCAGTGTTATATTTTTTCTAGTGGTATGTTCGCCTCCAACAGGCCAAGTGGTGACAGTAATAACCCTTTCATTGGGTAGTTCACTGGCATTGTTCATATGGCTTTGCGCCCCTTTTGTTGTTAATGTAATCCCACCACTAGAATTGATACTAAAAAAACCACTCTCATTATTTCCGGTAATCTGAAATCCCCCAGATGTATTGAAGGAATAATAGCTTTGGGGTTCTCTTGATGTTATTACAGTACCTATTAGTCCTCCAGGTAATTTACCCTGACTATACTCAATTAAATTTGTTTCAATAATAGGTCTTCCAGTAGGATAGCTTCTGGGGTCGAATCCATGGCTAATGATACTTGCGTTGCCAGCATAAGGTTTATCGTTTTGAGTAGTGCTTACAACCTGTACGTCAATGTCAACTATCCTAGACTGTCCTCTAACAGACCTTTGGGTAATATTAGTTATTCTATATCTTCCTTCAGGATATTTGGTTGCAAGGCTACTTTGTGAATAAGCGCCGTCTACACTAGTTAAGGTAAACTCTTCATTTATGCTTAACTGATCTTGAAACGCTAGTCTAATACTTTCAAGCCTCAAAGAACCAGCTATTGATTTAATTTGTAGTATCCTAGAATTAGTAATAGTTGATGATCTAGGTAAGATTTCAATAATATATGTAGTCTGACCATAGAACAAAAGAGCTTCGCTAGCAAAAGAAGGAAAACTCCATTTTTTGATGCCATCTCCGTCAGTTAAACTAGTCCAAAATTTAAATGGGATTGGCTCTATGGTAACAGTTCCTGAAAAAGCAACCGGCTGCCCGTTGTCAATAATAGTTGAGAAAGTTATACCCTGAAAAGGATTAGGATTATTAGGATCATTGGCTTCTCCAGTGAAAGGGAAATTGCTAAAACTACTAATATAAGGCACATTTATAATATAAGTAATTTGATCTGTAGTCACGCCATTTACATTAGTCGATACACGAGTTATAGATTCAGGAGCATACCTGAATAAATAAGTAGCAGACCCTTCTGGAACCGTAAAATCTGACTTATTGATTGCAAAACTGTTTGCAATACTAGTTATATGATCTCTTACCAGTAAAGGATATGAACTTGGTGGAACGAACCCAATCCATTTTACAGTTAAAATTACCTGAGTTCTGTTTTCTCCTTGAATACTAATAGCAGAAAATGTTGAACCAGTAATATATCCAACTGGTTTTATTACTTCAACATCTACATCTTGCTGGTTATTATTTGTAACCTGAGTTATCAAGTAACTTCCTTGATTAAGTGAACGTCGTTCAACTGCTGATGATGGTTCTTTATTAATAGATAAAAATTTTCCGACAGTTAAATCTTGATTGACGCATCTTCTATCCACCTTGAATAAAAACCTTCCAGTCCCGGAAAGAGGGGTAACACTCGTAATGAGAATATTGTCTCCAAAACCCGTAAATGCGCTTGGGTCAGCGTCAGGTGGGATAAATTCAGACAATTTAGACTCTATCGAATTATTGACTAGTCTTACAGTAACGGTAGATGCAATGTTTACTCTAAACAGTTTTTGTTGCGCATTTGTTAAATTTGGTATGTTTTTGAGGGAAAAAGAAAAGGTTTTTTCTTCTGTGGCTGCTGACCGAGTAAAAGACAATGACCCCTGGGGTATTACACCTCCTATAAAATCACTAGCTGACAGGTTTTCTATAGGTGTAATTGACCAGGCTGCAACAAAGCTAGTACCTCTATTTACAATAGTGAAGTTTCCTACTGTTGCTGATACTGTTTGATTGGTACTGCTATTAAACACCCCATAAGTGTAAGTACCTGCTGCTGGAGTTCCTGGAATATTCCATATCAAATCGTATGAGTCAAAAGCATCACTCATATGACTGGGAATTGTGTTTTGTTCAACAACTTCAGGACTTGCAATAGGTTGTCCATTTCGCATTATTCTAAATCTTAGGCTAGAAGAAAGTCTATGATGTATTCCAATGACAAAACGCACTGAGCCTCCACTTTCTAATTCTAAATTTGGTCTAAAACCTAAATCTTGAGAGCCTGTTGCTATCTGTGTATTAAGAGGAATCCCTGCTCCCCACAAATCCACATGAAAAGTTTTTTCAATCTCAGGAGGACTTTTTCTTACAGTAAATGTAAAAGGGATTGGGGCATCAACCGCCAGAGCAGGGTCAATACGTTTTAATTCATCCCCTGATAAAGTTAAATTATAAAACTCATTAATTAAGTCTGTATTTACAAAAGCAGTATCACCCGTAAAACTCCACAAGGTATTTAACTGGGTATTTGAAATTACTTGTAGCCTAGCTTTAGCGAAATTACCCGTCAGAGCATTATGTAAATTAGTATGAGTTATTTGTGTTTTTCCTTGTGGACTTAGAATAATCCTTCCTTGTCCTATTTTGAACAATTCAACATTGTATCCTACAGGCAAATCTTCAGGGATTAATAAGTAAAAATCATTAGCAACATTAATCTGTAAAGTTATATTATTGTCAGACAGTTGCAAAAAATAAGCGTCGGTATCAGACACTTCTTTAATTGTAGAGATAACGGAAGAAGACCCTGCTCCTGGTTGTGCGATCGCACCTTGGTTGTTTGTATCTCCAGATAGAATATACTCATTAACCGCAGACACATATAATCGACAAGTAGCAAACTGACCTAAAGTGCTGTTGCTGTTATATGGATGTCGTAAATTGACACTGCTGCTAGTAGGCAAGAAAGTAACCCTACCACCACCTTTTTGGGTAACGGTAACGTTAAAGCCTGTAGGAAATCCAGTAGTTATTGGAAGGACTACGTTAACAGGTGCGGGGGATGTGAACTCAAGAATTTTTCCGTTGTCAGTAGCCAACAGAGTGTAGGTAGTCGTAGCTTGGGGGAATGACTGAACCACGCTGGCGACTGTAGCGATCGCACCTCCAGCAGGGAGCGTAACATCACTAGAAGGGCTGGCGCTTCTTAGAGTAATGGTATTTAGTGTAACTGAGTTAGTCCCGGCTTGCAGGTTGACGGCATTAGCTCCTGTTACTTGTAGGTTGTTAACTCCTAATTTAGATTTTACCTGTTCGACGTTAGAATAACCCAGGTTAGCCTCTGCTGATGTTCCATCAGCGACTACAAAGACCTCTGGGTTAGTGATGGGATTTCTGACTCTTTTATCATTAGACATGACGAATAACTCCTTGAAATTTTAACTTTATATTGAAACTTTACTAGACAGAGACATGGGGTGCGATCGCGTTAACTCTCCTGTATTTTTACCAAGAAGGCATCAAAGTTACTGTCAACATCAATTTCTTTAACTTGACCTTCCAGTATTCTACCCTGTGTTCTCCCTGCTATATAAATAGCACCCTCAGAATCAGTAGTTAAGGTATTGGCAAAAGTACTGTTAGTTGAAGTTATCAGCCTTGTCCACAGTCTTTCCCCATTAAGGTTGTATTTAGACACAAAAGCCCTAGCCCATCCTGAACCTGTTTGACCATCTAAATCGCCATAGGTAAAGCCTGAGATGAAGATGGAGTTACCAGATGCTGCGATCGCTCTTGCAGCATCAGTTGTAGCAGTCCCTAATATCTTAGTCCAGATTCTAGTTCCGCTTGAATTGTATTTAGAAAGAAAGGCTGAACTAACAATCGAACTAGGATTGGCTTCCCCATGCAGATTACCTTGGGTTTCTCCTGCTATATAAATAAATCCATCGCTACCAACGGTAACAGCAAGAGCTTGATCTATCTTATCTGTTCCTAATTGCCTAACCCAGCTTCTTGTGCCGTCTGGATTATATTTAGCCAGGAAAGCATCATTAGATCCAAATCCTGTTTCAGGACTAATTGAGCCTGTACTCATGCCTGCAATGTATATTGAGCCTTCTGTGGATGTAGAAATAGAGTAGCCTATGTCAGTCCCACTGGTTCCTAGCAAAGATAGCCAAGTCCTGTTACCGTTGGTGTCGTATTTAGCAATGAATGTGTCAGTTTGCCCTGCATTAGTTTGCCCCGCGAAAGTTCCATCTGTTGACCCAACGATATAAATAAATCCGTCAACGCCTACTACGACTGAATTTCCTCTATCCTCAGCCGTCGTACCTAGCAACCTTACCCAAGCTAAAGTGCCTAGAGAATTATATTTAGCCAAGAAAGCGTCCCTACCGCCTATTAAGCCCTGGTCTCCTAAGCTGCCTTGAGTAGTCCCAATAACATAAATAGAGCCGTCGACTGCGATATCCATGCCACTGGCTGTATCATTAGAGGTGGAACTGGTACTATTTAGCTGTCTAGTCCAATCTCTCATACCTCCAGAACTATATTTGGCAAGGAAAACTTGAGAATCATTATTAATCAAAGTAGGATTATCAAAATTCCCAAAGGTTTGCCCGGAAACGATAATTGAACCGTCCGCAGTGGTTTTGGCTGCAAAAATCTCATCTCTAGCTGCGGTTCCTAGTAGTCTAGCCCAGGTAACGGTAGGGGTAAGAGTGGGTGTAGGAGATTCTTGGTCATCATTGATAATAGTACCCATGGCTGTAGCACTGGTGATAATTGCATTAGTGGCGTTAGAAAGGGTAACGGTGAAAGTTTCGTTTGATTCCACTATGGTGTCGCTTTGCACTGGGACTGCGATCGCTTGATTGGATTGTCCAGGAGCAAAGGTGAGAGAGCCAGAGGGGAACACTCCGTTTAAGAACTCGTTGGCGGTAGCAGGGTTTGACCCTGTACCTGTTACAGCCCAGTCAACAGTTGCTGTAAAGTTTAAGTTGCCAAAACGATTAACGTCAAACAAGAAGTAGGTAATACCAGCGTTACCTTCTGGTTTAATAGCGTCTGTGGCAACAATAGCCAAAGTGGGTTCGCTGTCGTCATTGAGGATTGTCCCGATCGCCACTCCATTTGCGATCGCGGCGTTGGTTGCATTAGACAAGGTAATACTGAATGTCTCGTTAGGTTCTAATTCGTTATCGCCTTGTACCTGAACCGCGATCGTTTGAACAGATTGCCCAGGCTGAAATGTGACGACTCCAGAGGGTAAAACATTTCCCACAAAATCGTTGGCATTAGCAGGGTGAACACCAGACCCCGTAACAGTCCAATTGACCGTACTAGTCCCGTCTGTATTCCCGCTGCGAATTACATTAAACAGAAACATAGTAGTTGTCCCTGTATTGCCTTCTATTTTGCTTTGACTGACAGGTGATATAGAGATAGTTGCTTGCAGTACCGATGATTCCCACGATAGATATCGCTTTATAGTATCAGAGTGTGACTCCCATGTTAAGTATCGATTTATGGGATTAATGTCTGTGGGAGTATTCCAGTTTAAATAGAATTGAGTCGAGTCTGGTACTATGGCTATGGGTACAACCGGGTCAAATATAAAGCCCGGTCGGGGGTCTAAGTCCCCCGTGGATGCAATTGACTGACCCTCGCTAGTCCTGTCTTTGATAAACAGAGTTGCCCCATCTATGCGTCCGTTCCCGTTGCGATCGCGGAGGATGACTCCCACCTCTCCGGGTAAGGGATTATTTTTTAAGATAAAGAAATTCCCATTGTTGTCTTGTTTCGCCATAAAGGTGTAGTCAGGGGTTCCCGCCGGTCTTTCCCCAAAGTTGACTTCCACTCTAATAATTTCCTCAGAAAAGCTATCTCCAAATAAAGGTCTGACGTTAAAAGCTAAGGGGCTGACAAATACTTGGGCATCGCTGATACCCGTATCTGCTCTAATTTGATTAGTAAAAGTATTTATGTCCCCTACCAGCCGCTCTTGCTGCTGGATTATCAAGGTTGCGTTCAAATCTGTTGACAAAGCAAAGCTATTATCGATTGGTGGTGGAGTGAGAGAGTCTGGGGACTCCGTGTCGCCAAATAAAATGTACTGGGCATTGCTGTTTGTGTTTGCAGACACATAGAGCATACATACAGCATAGATACCCGAAGATTTATAACTATTATTTTTACTAAAAATACCAGACCCAGGTAAATTGTTAAATGTTATTTGACCTGATCCGATTTGAATAATATTTACGTTAAAGCCAACAGATAGATTGTTGGGAAGGTTTACTGTAGCGGGACTGCTAGAAAAAATTTCTATATTTTTCCCATTGTCCTGTTCTGTCAAAGTGTATTGACTCGCATTAAGTCTGGTAACAGTCAGTTCTGCAAGAGCGAGGTTTCCATCTCTATCAGGAAGGGTGAAGGTGCGATCGGCTGAAAGACCAGCAACCTTAAACCGATTGATATCTAGTTTTGCCTTTACATTATTTTTCTCTGTGAATCCTACGTTAGCATCTGCGGTAACTCCATCAGCAACCAAAAATACTGACGGATTTTGGATGAAATTTTTTAATTGCTTAGAGTTACTCATAAAATTTTTAATACATGATAGATAATATTATAATTCCCAATCGTGAGCAATCTATCCTTAGTTGCGGTGGTGCGATCGGGCAAGCCATGGTTGTAATCGGTCGAGCTATATACTTTAGTCTAAAATATCTGATACAATATTCAGGTAATAAAAATCCCCTCGCGGGTTGGTAGTCAAAATACCGAAGCCCCAGGGGATGTAGCCTTTACAGGAAGGTCACTCAACCATGTTATCAATTAAAGAATTTAACTACAAGGGTCAAAATATTAGCCAGAGAGACGATGGCTTCATAAATTTAACCCAGATGTGCCAAGCCAACGGCAAACGGCTGGATAAGTTCATGAAAGCATTAAAAACTAAGGAGTATATTGATACGTTAAGCCAGTCCCACCATATGGGGGTAGTGGATTCAATCAATGGAGGCTCAAATCCAGGTACATGGGGACATCCAAGCCTTGCGATAAACTTAGCCAGGTGGATTAGCTCCGAGTTTGCCGTATGGTGCGATAGTCATATTTTTAACTTGATGTCAACCGGTTCAACTTCTCTGGAAATTAATCCAATAGAGGAGATGAGGCTGAAAATTGAGTTAGCCAAATTAGAAAACAACAAAGTACAAGCCGAGTTAGGACTACTGCAATTAAGGCAGTACATCGTTACCGCGCTACCTGAACCAGTACAACAAAAGATTCTAGGCTACCAGTTAGTGGAGAAAATTGAATACCGCGATCGCATAATTCAAGACAAAGAAATTTTGCATGATGGTAGCACCATCACCAAAACAGACCTGTGTAAGCGGTATGGATTTACGGGCAAAACCGGCGCACCTGACTACAAGAGACTGAACAAAATGATGGAAAGTGTAGACTTGCCATCTGAAGCATGGGAACTGAAGGCAAGGATACAGGATACTCAAGAGCTAAGAAGAGAATATCTTGCTGAAGTAGATAGGCAAATTATTGGCGGCGATCGCCAGATGTGGATAGGCGAATAACTCCATATTCCCCAACAAAAATCCGGGACTTAAACCCCGGATTTTTTAATGGTATCAATTATCTAGAGTAAGGATTACCTCGATTGATTGATCCACCGGGGCGCATTTCCTTCTTGATTGTATCCTGAATAGTGCGTTGTACCGCGTCAGAGAGTCGGCTGGGGTTGATATTTTCCCCACCGCCACCACCATCAACACTCACGCTCACAGGGACGTTAATAGTCGTAGCGTTGCTAGAAGATTTGATAATGGAATCAGCGCCACCGACAGTACCGCCTTCTGCAAAGTTCTGGAAACCAGAGTTTTGTAGCCTGTTCCAAAGCTCAGTTTCACGGTGATTTAATATCCGTTCTCCCTCCGATGCAACTATCAGGTGCGGAGTCCGGGCAGTCAGCGATCGCTCGTACCGCATCGCTTGACCTATTTCACCCACTAACCCGCCTTTGGCCGCTGTGGGAATAGAATCGATGACATCAACACCCTGCTTTATTACCTCTGATTCTATTGGACCACCAAAAGCAAACATCTGGGATGTTCCCAAGCTCGTTGCTACTGATTGAGCCGCAAACCCTAAAGCCATTATACCCTCAGTCGTTAAGGGGATTATTCCATTAAGCCCACTCAACGCTCCTGTTGAATTAGTCAGCGAGAGACTAAAAGCTCCCACTTGATCTATTCTGGACTCATCCAAGACAGGGGTAGTTGTCAACTGGAATAAATCATCAGGGAGATCAGGAGCCTCTTGATTTTCCCCTGAAAGATTTATCCCAAATAAACTATTTAAGCCCTTCCCAAGCTCTCCTGCTAACTGCCCAGCTATCCGATCTTGATAAGCTCCCAATGCTCCCCGTACCAACCCCTGAAACATATCATTTATGGTTTTCTCCCCAGTCAGGAAGCCTTTGATATTTTCCTTCAAAGATGCCGTAGCCCCTTTAATCACTAAAGAAAGCTCGGAAAACTCCATCTGAATATTATTTAATTTAGTTCGGTTCAATCGATTAAGCGCGTCAATTTGTTCTTGAATCTCTTCGGGCGAAAGGGTAGCCTTTTGCCGTTCAATCTCAATTCGCTTGTTTATAAACTCTTGTCCCTGGCGAGTTAAAGCCATCTGTTTTTGCTTCTCTAAATCTGTGGATTCAAGCCCCAAAATAGACAGCCCCCTAGCCTCCTCTTCCATCTGGGCTAAGTAATTATTTGCTTTCGCATCAGTACCACGGAACAACCTAGCCAGGTTATCAGATTGGATTTTAGCTTCCTGCTCTCTGACTTGCTGATCTTCTCTCGCCTGTTTATTCTCCTCTGTTTCTCCTATTTTTGCTCTTATTTTCTCTGCTATCTGTATTTCACCTCCTTTGCCAGCAAGGTTATCAAGGGTTTCCAAGAACGCCCGCGCTTCTGTTGTAAGCGGACTATTACCTGACATCAACTGACTCAGCGTAGCGATAATCTCTTTCCCGTCTTCTTGGCTTTCCAGATACGCCAATACGTCTGGACTGTTCCCACTGAGTAATTCTTGCAGTGCTGGATATTGTTCTGCTAAACTGCTTACCTGTGCGATCGCTTGGGTGACAGCTTCTTGCTGTATAGCTGCGCCTTGAGCATCAGGGAATTGATTTTCCTTGGCGGAAGGTGCTACAAACTCTATTACTCTTTGATTATTTTGGTTAACAGTACTAGGCTGTGTTTCCTGGGTTTTATCCGTTATGGATGTGTTGGGATCTGGTTCAAGCACAGGGAAGTTGTTGGGTTTTTGGGTCTTGGTGGTTTGTTCTTTAGTAGATTTGCCTCCACTGGAGGTGAGTTCATTTATCCTCAAGTTGATCTCAGCTAGAGATCCCTTGATGACATTAACCTGATTTTCTTCAACGCCGAACAGAAGCTGACCTGCATTAATTACGGTTAATATTTTTTCCAGGACAGCTTTAGCGCCTTTGTAATCAAAATCTAAGCTCTTCGGGTCTATAGCTATACCGGAGGTAAACTTTAACAGATTGCCCAAATCCTCCTCTTTAAGGAGGATTTGGGCAAATTCAGCAGGGGTAATTTTTATTAAATTTTGCAGCATCTTTGCAGCATCAGATACATTAGCTGGCTTATCTGCGGTACTTTGTCTCTGTGTATCAGGCTTAGTCTGATTTGCTGCTGTAGGTTCAGGTTGAGTTACTTGGGGATTAGTTGTACTGGTTCCTGCGCTTGCAGGTTGAGTTACTTGGGGATTAGTTGTAGTGGACTCTGCACTTGTAGGTTGCGTTGCTGGTGGGAGCGCCTTAATCTGAGTATTTAATTTTCTGAGAGCATTTATACCTTGTATCAGACCAATTTCTTCACCCATACCCCTAATCTGAGCCTCGTTCGCTTGTCTTCGCTTCTCCCTTTCTAACGCTAGTTTTTCGGCAGCCAACTTCATATATTCATCAGGGCTGAACCCATCAGGATTGATATTAGCGTCAAACTCCATATTCTGCATAGCCAGGTCAATCCCCTCCGTGCTGACATCTGTTAAGGTGTTGCGGAGTTGTTCCATACCTTTAATCCGTTTAAGCTCCAATGTGAACTCAATCTCAATGTCTTTCAATAGTGCAAGTACGGGAATTTGATTTATTTGTTCAGTGTATTTAGCAATTAAAGCTGTGAAGTCACGACCGGATTTGATCATCAATTGGTATGCATTTACTGTTAGTCCAGTTTTTGCTACCAGAGTGGCAAGTTTATTTTCTTCTTCTGTGGATAGACCATCTTGGCTTTCCACATCTTTCTTTAATAATTCTTGGACTTCCTTTAGTTCATCTGCTGTTAAATTTAGCGATACAGCCGCCTCAATTTGCGCTAAAGATACTTTAGATGTATTGAGTTTATTCATCCGATCTATGTGCATCTGCGATATTTCAAAACTCGCGTTATTCTTTTGCATCTCCATGTCTTTTTCATGACTTAATACACCCAGAGACTGAGCTACTTTGCCCACTAGGTCTAAGGAATCTTGAATTTCTGTTCTAGAAGCTTCAAATACTCCTTTCGCGAAAGCGATAGCTGCAGTATTTGTTTGGCGGATGAAGTTCAAAATATCTTTTTGTTCCCGACCTAGGTTAAAATCTCTGGTTCTTGCTGTTAATTGGGCATTAGTGTTTGAAATTACATTCATCGCTTGCAGTATTGTTGTCTGCAAACCTTGGCTAGTAGCAGCTTGATTATTTAAGGATAAGTTGGTAAGAGCTTTTGCTATAGGGCTATCTGGTAATTGCTGTAAAAGCTCCGCCTCTTGTCTTAATATTCTGTCGTTAGGAGCAGTACTTAATGCAAGCTGTATCCTTTGTGCTTGTTCCGCCAGCCTCTCTTCTTCTGTTTTCACTTGAGCCAGGACTGTATTCGGTCTTGTATTTCCCTGTTGGGCGATCGCACTTTGGTTGGCAGGAACTGCATTGTTTAAATTGCTGTGTCCCGCTAAGTTAGAAAAGACAGTTTTCCCTTGTAGTTTTTGTTCTGGGTCAACTCTTCTATTATTGATTGCTACTTCAAAATGTAGGTGGTCGCCACGAGAAGCGCCCGTATCCCCCGCTGTTCCTATCTGTTCACCTTGCTTAACAACTTGCCCCAGCGTCGTCTCAATCTTGTCTAAGTGAGCATACAATAAAGTAATTGTTTTCCCGTCGGCAGTAGTACCATCAATTCTGACCGTGTTCCCGTAACCTTTGACGTTGCCAGCGAAAGTTACAACGCCATCTGTAGCAGCCAATAAAGGTGTACCTTTCGGCATACCGTAATCAGTCCCGTGGTGAGGTCTACCTCCGCGCATACCCATTTGACTAGTGAGTGGGTGAGTCCCCTTGTATGGACGAATTAATGGTAATCTTGATACAACAGTGGGTGCGCTAGTCGATGGAGAAGTAGTAGTACCCGACTGATTTAGCTGATTTGCTTTCGCGATCGCCGCTGGTCTTCTAGATTCTGCTTGTGCGATCGCTTGTTCCGGTGTTAACACGCCTCGCAGTATTTCAGACTCCAATTCTCTACGCAGAACTAGTCCGCCATAAGCTTTTCCGTTGGATCTTACAATATCCAGCATTTGCTTACCAGCTTCTTCTATGTTTTTTGCCAGTAATGCTTGATGTAATTTTGGATAATTACTATTACTAATTTCCCCCGCGTTATACTCAAAACTGGCAAGAGAGAAGTAATGATTTGGCTGAAGCCCTGGATATCGGTTTTGCAGACTTTTTACCCTAGCATCAAATGCAGCCTTTAATCTAGTTGCGGCTTCTGTTTCTTTTATGTCTGGATCTCCTGCTTTTGCTGGGGTTCCATATCCAATAACTTTATTTCCACCAATATCATCGTAAACTTTAGCATTAAAGCCTTCCATTTTTTTGATGAAGTTAATTATTCCGTCTTTGAATGTATTTGCATTAGCACCACCAGCGCTAGCTATGACTATTGGCGCAGTAGAAGCCACTCTGTTATCGGTAGATGTTGTGTCATCAACTCCCGTACCAAACCCAAAATAATTCAACTCATCCTTGTTGCTGGGAACCGGTCTTTGCGGTCTGTAGTAGTAAGCTCCGGGTTGCCTTTGGAAATAAGCTAGGTCATCGTAAATACCTATTCGGTTGGCTCTGGCAGATGAGCGGTGAGCTACTTTGTTATTCCCAAGGTAAACACCTATGTGCTTGCTATCCTGGTTATCCCAGCCCACAATATCGCCGGGTTGAAGGTCGGAAAATTTAGTCAGTGACTCTCCAAAGTCTTTGGCTAAGTTGGTGTTATCTGAGATCGCATCAGTATTGATTCCCAACTTATCGCCAAATGCTTGCACAAAAGCCACAGCACTACCTAAAGCCCCATTGAACTCAGACAGGTCAGCGATCGCACCTTCAGCCAAGGCAATATCTATTGATGCGTTGTTAAATGCGGGATACATCCCACCAACATCAGAAATCCCGGCGCTCGCAACAATAATTTGTGTGTTGATTCCTGGGTTTGTTGCAATATTGTCAGATTGCGGGATTAACGCTCTTCTATTGTTTCTTACGTCATCCAAGTATTGAAGAACCTTTTGTAACGCATCTTCTCTTTCTTTGACTGTAGAAAGTTTTCTGAAGTCTTCCAATGATATAATCTCTGACGGTATTGGTTTTTTTGATATTTTAGTTTTTTCTTGAAGTAGTTCCTCTGCGAACGCATACCTAATTTCCAGCATCTCTTCTGGGGTAAAAGCTTTGAACGAAATTCCAGAAATAAGCTTGTCAACTTTTGTCATGTATTCTACGAAGGACTTATCATCTCTGCTATATCTACCGGATAACGCCACAAGAGCGCTTAACGTTGTTTCAAGTTCTGGTAATGCAGATGCCTGTACTGAGTCTTTTGCTATTAGGTTTAACGTTCTCTCACCTTCAATTAAATCCATGTCTCTACTAAGATTCGGTTTTGTTAGTGGAGGATTTCTCGTTTCATAATCTATAGCTTTAGCAACTCTTTGTGCAAACCTCTTGGACGGAGTTGATGCATTTGCTGGGCCACCGAAGAAACTAGTGATCCAACTCAATGGATTAGGAAGATGATCTCCCATGCTAAATTTAGGAATAGTAATCGTTGATGGATTGGGAATTGGCGTAACTTCTGGTATCTGAACAGTTATACTTGAGCTAATAGCTGCGGTATCTGCCATTAGCGCTCTCAGTTGCTCCATTAGAGAGTTCGCCGTCCTAATATTGTCGTTAACCCCACTAAAAGCATTTGCAACACCTTCGGCTGCGGATGTGGAGTTTTTTGTTTCCTCCGTTAAATCTTTAGCAGAAGAAAGAGATACTCCCAATTGTTCAGCAATTTTTTTAACATTTTCTTCGCTGCTTAATTCCCCAAAATCAATAGATACGGGAACCTTGATGGGTTTAGCATCTGGGATTTGATTGTTTAACTCAATTGCTCTGGCTATCTCATCATTCGCTTGATCCTCAATACCTCTAATCTTTTCACTATCATCTATTCTTGCCTTTTCTATTTCTGATAGTGTTTCGATGCTCTGAATAATTGAATCAATGAATTGTGAAACCAAGGTATCCGCACCATTAGCCAACAACTGCCTGAGTTGATTGGTTTTGCGATCGCTGGCAATAGATATATTTAGTTTAGCAATTTCAGCCAATTGAGTCCTAGCTTGCCTTTGAGTAGTCCGGTAAAACTCTGATATTTGCTTGGTGAGGTCAATCATTGTTTTAACTAAGTCAAAACCTGATTGAGCTAACTGAGTTGCAGCGTTAGATGCTGTATTTCTTAATTCTTGTAGTTGCTTTAGACCCGTTAATGTAGTCTTCTCTTGTGCAGATAAAGTGTCACCTCGCGATTCTTCTATCCTGGTTAAAGTTCCTAATCCCGTACCAAATCCAATTCCTTGATTCCGCATAAACATAGCAGATTCAGGGTTAGCGCCCAACTGATTTATAATTGTTCTTATTGTTTCTACTGTATTTGTAGCTTCTTTGCTCAACGCATTAGCATCAATCCTCCGCATCGTTACATCAAGTTGAGCAGGACTAGTTCCTCCTGATGCCGCACTTGATAATGCTGCAACCTTTGACTGATTAGCCTCAAGGGTTATTTTTTGTTGAAAGTCCTGTAACGCTGCGGTGGCTTTCTTTATTACTCCCTCCATTACTTTGAACGCATTAATCGTGGGATTTAGCGTTGCTATGTCTCTTCGCTTTGCTTCTAGGTTTTCTAAGGTATTTTTAGAGTTCTCCAATTCTAGATTTAACGCATCTCTTTCGTCATTCGTAAGGAACCGACTCTCTAACAGCTTAGTTATATTTTCTATGATTGCTTTGTTATTATCTATTGCTTGTTGCAAAGCATTTGTCATTGGTGCTGTCTTTGAAACTAATTCACCCCTCTCTTTGTTTTTTGCTGCAATTTCTTTATCAAGTTGAGCAATTGGGGCTGAATTATCTGAAGAAGAAGCCGCTAATACTCGACGTTTAGACATTAAATCACTAATACTCTTATCAATCGATGAGATTTCACCGATTGTTTCTTTAAATTTATTGTTAGGTTTACTGAAGTTTAACTCTTGTTCCACTAAGTCATACGCTACCCTCTGGTGAGCGTGTGCATTCTCTAGCGCAATGTTTGTTTTTGCTGTTACATTATTTCCCAATACGCTTTCCACAAACCTATCCCGCCCTGAAGGTTCATCTGTGGTAGGCGATGGAGTGGAAGATCCATCTAAAGCTTCTTTAGCTTTTCGTAAGGTTTTTATATTAGATTCAATTTTTTTATTAAGATCATTGTTGAACAAACGATCTGTCTCTCCAGATAAGTTCATAAGCGCACTTGTAATTAGGAGTATTGCTGTAATGCCTAGAGCAAGCGGATTAAGTAATAATGGGACTAACCCTGCGAATAAAGCGACTAGTCCTTTAAATGCAAGTGCTAAAAGTCCTATAAATTTCACCATCAAGGCTGAAATTAGACTTAATCCAAAAACAACAAGAGGGAATAAAATTTTGTCTATAAGTTCCACTAGTCCAGCTAACATATGTTTGAGTTGCTTTACAACCCACAGCAGGGGCGTTCCAAATTGAATTTGAATAGAATTAACGGCATTATTTAATCTAGCTGTAGCTGCAATATAAGACTCAGATGCTGTTGCCAATCCTGCTGTTGTTTCTTGCTCTAATTGTTGAGCAAATTTCGGTAAAAACTCTTCTGCTAGAATTTCCCCTTTTTCTAGCATTTTACCTAATTGCTGTGTCGTCACCCCTACTGATCTAGCTGCTGTGTTAAAAGCACCTGGTAGCGCATTTCCTAGCTGAATCTTCAACTCTTGGCTTTGCACAGTACCTTTACTAAGCATTTGCTCTAATGCTAAGAATGAACTAGTGACAGCTTTAGGGTCTAAGTCATAAACAGCGGATGCTTGAGTGAGTCCTCTAATTACATCTATAGACCCCTGACCTTCTAAAGACGTAAATCTAGAAGCGGCGATAAGTCCAGCAGATCCTTCTAGTACAGAGGTTCTATCAACTGACAAATTTTTAGATATTTCTGTAATAGAGTTAATAGCCCTTGTTCCTTCCTGAAATGATCCCGCTGCGAATTTTATTTGATTGCTTAATGATTCAAATTGTTTTGCCGCATCTAATGAAATTTTCCCAAAATCAAAGAATAGCGCTTTAAATAAACCTAACCCTATCAGGAAGTGAGCGAAGTCTATTGCGCTTATGTCAAACAAGCCTCCAGTTAAGTCTCTTATAGACAGCCCAGCGTCTTCCGCTCTCTGTCTAAGTCTTTCTGCCATTTCTTCAAGTCTCGATGACATCTCAGAGATAGTGAGAGGCAACTGATTTATTTCATTAAACTTCTCCACCATTTCCTCTATCGAGGAAAAGAAACCGCCAGTAACTTTTTGGACAAGTTGATTTAGAAATTCATCTATTTTTGTATTGTCAGCGGATGGAGTGCCGGTGTCATCGGGCGCATCCAACGGCTGCCGTGTTGTCCTGGTGGGATCTACTTGATTTAATAGAGCCTCAATCCAGTCAAGCCTGTTGTCGTTAAACACATCGCTCAAATCGGTTACTCCGCTTACGGAAGCAATCGCTTGTATCTCAGAAAAAATATTAGCAATTTGTGACTGCAAAGCTACAGGATCAATAGGACTGGTATTTGTCGGGTCTGTAGCGTCAGCGATTATTTGAGATATTTCAGTCATCAAATTAGTTAGATTGGCTTGAGCAGTAGGATCTGTCACACTGGAAATATGCGATTGCGCTGCCTGTTGTAAATTGGTTAACAGTTGCATCGCGTTAGACAATGAAAAAGTATCCCGCGAAGCGCCACCCGTCGTCCTTAACGTCATATTACCGAGAGTCTGATTGTTGGTTTGTCTTGCATATGCTGTAATGTATTCCATCATTGCCAGAGCGTTATCGATTGCAGCCATGCTCTGAGGAGAAGACCTTTGCTTAATCTCATCTCTTTCTCTTCGCAAATGCTGTTCTCTATTTGCCAGCTCGTTGTCATAACTAGTATGGGGATTAGCCCGATTGTATCGACTTATTTGCCTAGCATTCATCTGTCTAAGTTCGCCTACGGCATCCTCTGCCTGTTTTAGGCGATTAACGTCACTTTTCATCTGGTCTGTCAAATTATCTTGCAAGAAATCTTGAAGCTTGTCTCTGACTTGCTGATAGTCCCTGGAATCTAAATCTGTAGGGACAGGAATACCTAACGTGTCAGCTAGTTTTTGCGCTCCATCTATCGTGCTTCTTATTAATTCTCTTCCGATTTTTGTGAATATTTTTGAAGGCGATCGCATTTCTAAAGCGTCCTTTGTGCCTTGAATAAGCTTATTCCCTAGCTCTTTACCGCCCTTGAGAGGATCGCCAGACTTGATACCCAGTGATAGCCCTTGGGCGATCGCCCGTCCAATCGCCATAAACACCTTAGAAGGCGACTCTATTTCAAACGCATCTTTTACAGCTTGAGTAATATCTTCAGCCATCTCAGTGGCAGCCTGAATTGCGTTTTCTGAATCAATTCCATCCGCTAGACTATCCCCTATATTCTGCCCAATATCAAAAGCTTTAGAGAGATGAGACATTACTTCTGCAACCAGGTCATCAATAGCCGAGTCACCCATACTGGCGGATTGCGCCTCATCAAACTTAGCTATCTGCTGGAAGGAGGAAACGCCTGTACCAGTTGTACCCTCTTTACCTCCTAGTAGGTTTTTTATGGCAGATACAGATTGTTCTCCCAAGATTTTAGCGATCGCAGGGTCGCTTGCTATTACATTCGCAATAGACCCAATCCCCCTGACTATGCTAGATTTTCCAGTCCCTATTTTTTTACCAAGGAGTTTTGATTCATCTGGTGATAAGTTGGCTTTATCTCGCGATTTAAGTATTTTATCTAAATTGCGATAGGTAGTAATTGCTTCTCTTATAAGCCTAGGCAATTCTTTAATATATTCATACGCGCCACTGGGGTCACCCGATTCCATTGCAGCACTAACTGATGTTTCCATGAATCCTAGGAACCCAGCAGGATCTTTATCTTTGTCTCCGCGAGTACCTATTGCATTTTGAATGTATTGAGTTGAGTAATCGATATAGTGCTGCATTTCATCGAAGGTACTGGGGACTTCGATTAGTCCAGTCGATTCAGGGGAAGCACTAGGCGTTGATAGACTTGATTTTATTTTGGTTAATTCGCTACTGGCGGTTTTAACTGATTTATTTGTTTGATCTGTGCTATGCCTAATTAAGTTTGTATTGACAGTAATAGTTGAAGTATTTTTGGCTATAGAACTTTGCTGTAAACTATCACTACTGTCTTGAGTTGGACGATTCGATGTACTTTGAGTTGCTGTGGTTTGCTGTGGTGAGCTTACTGCTATAGTCGTCGCCGATAATTCATCTAATACACCAATGGCTTCATAAACTATTTGGTTTACTTTGTTTGATAACTCTGTCAACCCTCCAATATTTAGCGCATTTTCTGGAATCAAGAAATTACTTATGTTTGATTGAATATTTGCAAATAATTGATTAATAGCTCCCTGTATGTCGTTTTCTGGGATTGCATAAGCATTAATTTCTGTGCTTACTTTTTGCAACAATTCTACAACACTACTATCTATATTTTGTGTGCTGACAGACTGCAAGGATTCATTTATTGCTTTTTCTATTTTTTTAAGCAGCAAGAGTAAGGTTTTTCTTAATCTACTGGAAACTAGCTTATTATCTACAGACCCATTTAATGCATCCAATAAGTTATTAATCTGAGTATTAATAGACTGCATTGTAGAGGATAAGCCTGTCTTGACTTCATTTATACTTAGTGCTGTATTCTGTACAATATCAGTTAAAGATGACGTTAGTTCATTAATAACTTCAGATGGTATCCCTGATTCTTTTATTTGCTGTACCGCTGCTTGTAACTCTGGCGAATTTGCTTCCTCTTGTTTAGCCAGTATCTTAGCTTCTGCTTGGTTTATCGATGATTGGATAGAGTTAAATAATCTATCAATAGATTGTTGAATATTGTCGCTAGGGATAATATTTTTAGAAATTTTATTAGCAAGCTGAGTTAGCAGAGAGGTTGCACTTCTTCTCACCCGACTTCCATGAACATTGTCTATGGAGCCAGAAATTACGTCATACAATCTTTGGTTGAATTGCGCGATCGCAGACTTAACTACAACAGGGATATCATCATTAATTGCAGACGGTAAACCACTGAATACTTTATTTACTTCAGACGACAAGGCATTGATGTTTTGACGAATGAAGTCAACCATTGACTGCAAATCATTATAATTCTGTACTGACGATTGCTGTAAATAGTCTTGCAAGCTAGTCAATAGTTGATCAATTTCTGTGGTGTTAAATGCAGTTAGCGCGGTACGAATCGCGTTAATATATGTAGTGGAATCGGCGATCGCGCTGTTCAGTTGATTTGTTACGGATTCCGTGTCAGATAATTGCTCTAATCTAGAGATAAGTGCTTCAACATTTTTGCCTATTGTATTAGACCTGATTTTGACTCCACTGATAGTAGTTGCGATTTTATTCAAGAGAGTTGCGATCGCAGCATCCACAGGTTGTACTGTGGCGCTTCTTTCTAAGATCGTGGTGGCTAACTGATTTATTTTCTCTGAAGTGTTGGACATTAGACTTCTTAAAGATGCTGCAATAGTGCCTTCTGTGTCTGGCTCTGCATTATCTATCTGAGTTTTTGCTGCGGTGAACAAATTACCAAAAGTTGCAATAAATCCTGTTACTTGCGTTACGATTTCTGCTTGATGCTCCGTTAGTGTAGTTGTAGTGGAAGATAAAAGTGTATTTACTCCGTTCACCAACGTATTAGTATTTTTCGCAACATCAGCAGCAAGGGTATTGACAAGTTCTAAAGATTTATTAATGTTGTCAACAGATGATTTAGCTTGAGAAGCTTCAGTTTCTTTTGACGTAGTTTTTTTCTTTGTTTGAGTTGATTTCTCTTTAGCCACCGTCATCGTGGAGATAACTTGTGCATCAATGATATCTATTAACTCAAGAAGATGGCTTTCTAGCTCTTTTAATTTAGATAATGAAGATTGAGTTAGTGTAGTAATATTTTCCGATACTGTGGATTGGAATGCGTTGAGTTCATCTGATATTTTCTTGTTAAGAGATGCAATATCCTCTATTGGAGTGTCGGCGATTTCTTTCAATACTTCTTTGAGTCTTTCTATTGATTTCGTTATACCAGTAGACAACTCTGTTGTTAGTTCATTTAAACATTCTGAGGTTTCATCACTTAATTCTTTAGCACTCTGTTTCATGCGATCGCAGTCAACCTCAGTTGTAGCAAAACATTCTGCTACATTATCAAATGTCTCGTAAACATATTCTTCTATAGAGAGATTAGGTAAAGGTATATTTAGTTGAGTCTTAGCAATGTCTTCAAAGGACTCTTCTAGCGCAGCATAAATCAAAGCGATTGAATTAGAAAGCGATGATTGGTGCTGTTGCACTTGCTTATTGATAACTTGCCAATTTAATTCAATTTTAGAATTATTTGAAGATTCTATTTGTATCGCATTTAAAACATTGTCGTAAAAACTAGCAACTATTGTTTTTATTTGCTCTTTCCTATCTCCCAAGCCTTCCTCTGATTCAGTAAATATTGAAATAAAATTATCTATAAATCTTTGAGATGACTGCTGAATGCTATTAACAGCAGTGCTATCCACAGAATAGCCAGAAAACAATAATTGTATTCTGTCGAGAAATTTTACTAGTTCACTGACTACGGTATTAGACGCATCCAAAGCAGTAGTATCTTGGTTGAATACATTAGCAACTGATCTTAATAAAATATCATTAACCGAATTTAAAACATTGCTTGCTGACTGAACTAGCTGAGAATAATAAGAAGTTAGGTCAGCGATCGGGGAACTATCGACAATTTGACTAGATTCTTCTGCCCCCGGAGCTTTATCCACGGGAGACTCGTTTTGATTTTGGCTTGCACCTGTATTGGGTTTCCGTTTTCGCTTACCACGTGTTGATGGTATGGAATTTTGCAATTCTTGTCCCAGTGAAGATGCTTTTTCTAAAAACGATTGGGCTGAAGAATTTAATATTTCAAATCCTTGTATGAATGATTCTGCTGCTTTATTAGCTGATTCTAGTCCAGTGCGTAAGTTTTCCGATAAATCATTAAGCCCTTTAGTTAAAGTAGCGGATACATCATCCGCGCATTTTGCCGCCTCAGTCCCAACGTCTTTAGCGGATTTTTTCATCTCATGACAATTAATGTCTGTTGATTCAAAACATTCTTTTGCGTTATTGAATATTTTTTCGACACCTACAGAAATTTCATTACTTAAACCAGTTATTGCTTTGTTAGTAGGCGCAACGTTAATTTTAGCCTCAGCAACTGAGCGACTAGCTTCTGCTAATTGTTGATCAACTCTTTCCTTGATTGAATTAAATCCATTTACTAACTTACGAGTAAGATCAGACGCAGCAACAGTCAGGTTTTGTGTTAAACCGTCAAATAGACTATTTAATGAGGTAA
>CAYUZA010000001.1:10185-45583 GCA_964449535.1 uncultured Saprospiraceae bacterium | reverse complement strand
TCAAATGATTCAATTCCACTAACTGAGCGACTGACTTCTGCTAATTGGTGATTAACTCTTTCCTTGATTGAGTTAAATCCATTGACTAACTTACGAGTCAAGTCAGATACTGCATTGACAGCGGGACGTAAATCAGGTGTTTGTAATTGTCTGACTTGATTGATTAATTCAGCTTTAAAGGTGTTCACTCCATCCACTAACGGGGTGACATCAATCTCAATCTCGTTCAGTTGCTCACCACTAGCGTCTATTCGTTCATTCAATCCACCAGCAGCAACAGTCAGGTTTTGTGTTAAACCGTCAAATAGACTATTTAATGAGGTAAGGTCAACATCACCACCAGTGAAGGTAATGTTTCCTATCTCAGTCAAAGCATTAGCTAAAGCCTCATCAAGCGCCGATTGAATACCAACCTTAAAGTCATTAACACCTTGGTTAATCTCAGTTGCATCAAATGATTCAATTCCACTAACTGAGCGACTGACTTCTGCTAATTGGTGATTAAAGGTATTCACTCCATCCACTAATGGGGTGACATCAATTTCAATCCCATCAAATTGCTGACTACTAGCATTTATCCGCTCGTTCAACCCATCAGCAGCGCTAACAAGCCGATCGCCCGATTCTTCGATGCTTCCCGCAGTACCATTTAATTTAGCCTCAAGTCTATTAACATTAGACAAATTTGCATCAAGAAGCAATCCTAATCCATTTAAATTTGTATTTAATAGATTAATTAGCCTATTTAATTTTTGCTGGGTTTCGGTTAATTTTTTGGTAGTCGAAGATTCTGCATTATCCAATAAATCAGAAATCCCGCGCCGTATTTGATTTGTCTTGTCTAATATGGATTGTCTTATAGACTGAAATTGAGACTGAGCATTATTAGGAATTGCGGATTCCGCACCTTGTACATAAGCTACAACTTTGTCTACTAATGATTGAATGCGTTGCCTTATCTGTTGCTTTTGCTCATCGGTGGCGTTATTGTCATCTCCCAGAAGATTAGATAATGACTCTGTAATTAGCCTAAACCCATTAGCAACAGAGCCAATAAGACTGTTAACTTCGGACTGGACAGAATCAACTACGTCTTGAGATATATTCACGCGGGGGACATTGCTCAATCCCGATCGCATTTGCTCGGAAGCCAACTCCGCCGATTCTTCTAAACTGTCGTAAATGCTGTTTATTCTATTACGTAATGATTCTTTTCTAGAGTTAATTAATTGATTAACTTCAGATAAAGACCCTGCAACTGAATCAAATATATCGACAGATTGTCCTCTAATCGCATCCGATGCTTGAGTTAGCGCTGCGGCTGAATCACTGACAAGACTTAAATAATCATTAGTTATATTAGAAATATTTTCAGCATCCAGCGTGGGAACAGATGCTATTGGCTGTACCGTTTGCTGACTACTATTTATTCTCTGCATTGATTCAGACAGATTATTTAAGCTATCTGCAAAATTATTCATAGCAAAATTAACTCTTTCTGTCTGAATGCTTACGTCGCTGGCTACTGTGGATTGATTTGCTGCGATATTACCAACTGCTCCTGAAAGTGTTCTGAACTCAGATTTAAGATCAGACATTTCTTCGGAAAAACGATTAAAAGCACCACTAACAACAGCAAGTAAGTTTTCCTGGAATTGTTGATTTTGTTCAGACTGAGGTTGATTGTTGCTCTGTGTTGATTGCTGCGATCCTATTTCAGAAACAATATTAGTTAAGGCTCCAATTTGGGAAGAGATTGTCTGGAGTTTATTTTCTATTTCAGCGCTATCAAAACTTGGACTTGATTCATTATCAAGATTTCGGTTGCTCGATTCCATTGAATTGCTTAAAGCGGTCATCTGTTGAGTCAACGCTCTAATTCCATCTTCTAGACTAGAACTGTCTAACGTCAAAGGTTGTGTTGCTTGGCTACTAGACCGCGATCGCTCTATAGTGTTAGGCAAATTAGTTAAAAGCTGCTGAAGTTGAGTCAATACATCGTAAAGCTGACTATTATCCGCTTGACTTAAATTATTAATCCGTTCACCCAACGCATTAATTACAAATTCCAAGTTAGAAGTATCTAATGCTTGGCTTTGCGCGGACTGATTGCTAGATTGCGATCGCGCAATAGCATCAGCTATTTCATTTGGCTCCATGAATGGGAGAGAGCTTTCGAGAGACCGACTATCAAATTCACTAGATGGCTGATTTCCAGAAAACGCAGAACGAATTGTTGAGTCAAGACTTCTAATGATATTCCCTAACTCAGTAATCAACCGAGAATCAGAAGATATGATAGAAGCATCAATTGAACTTGGTAAATCAGACAAAGCAGAACGTATATCTGTTAATACATTTAGTAAGCCATCATTGTCTACTGTGACATTGACATTACCTGGTTGACCTGTAGACGACTGCCCACTGTTCTGTAAAGCAGATACCAGCCCTGATATTTGAGCTTCTAATCCATTAATAGCTGATTCTAGGTTATCTGTTCTTTGCCTAGCTAAATCATTTATACCATTCTGCAAATCTACTAATGCAGATAAGACAGGAGTATTATCTACACTGACGGTGACATTCCCCTGCTGACCTGTAGACGGCTGCCCACTGCTCTGTAAAGCAGCCGCCAGCCCTGATATTTGAGTCTGCAATCCATTGATTGATGTTTCTAATGCGTTTGTGTCGATAGATTGAGATTGACTTGTCTGTGTGGCGAATAATCCTTGGACAACAGAAGTTAGACTGGCTATACTGGATTGAATTGTCCTTAGCTCATTTACTACATCAGTATTATCAACTGTGACATTAACATTGGCTGACTGAGTAGGAGAACTTGGCGAGATAGAATTAATAGATGACTCCAAACTTGCCATCTGCGATCGCAAGTCATTAATTGCTGACTCCAAAGCAGTTGTATTAAAAGAAGCAGAGGATAATGTAGTTAACTGAGTAATTAACTGTGATATGACGTTCTTTAATGAACCTATTTCACCTTCTAACGTATTAACAGAAGCATCTAATCTAGTAACACTGCTATTTAATCGATTAACTAAGGTAGTATTGTCATTGACATTATTTTTTAAAGTATCAACAGAAGTATTTAGTGTAATTAGATTTGTAGTATTATTATTAACGGCTGATTCCAATGTCGCAGTAGAAAGAGAAGTTGTGCTACCACTTGTCGTAATTAAATTTACAAGATTTTTGTTAACATCTTGAATACCTTTAGCGGTTTCTTCCTTAAATACAGTCACAGACTGAGTAAGGTTAGCGCTATTTCCTTTAACCAAAGATCCTAAAAAAGTTAAAATAAGTTCAACCCAAGATTTATCCCCGGAATTACTTTCCAGTCTATTTACAGCTTTTTCAGTATCTAAGGTATTTTTAACTATTTTATTAGTACCACTTTTAATCCATTTTGTATCCTGATCTATGTTTTTTTGATGTCCTAGTGATTGGTTAAGAGACTTATCTATCTGGGAATTAGTGCTATTAGTTAATCTTGACTTATTCTCTGTATTAGTACCTTGTGAACTAACACTACTTTGTGGTGGAGATGACGTATTGCTTTGCGTTTTATTAGATCCAACCCCAATTCTTACATTAGTATTAAATTGATTAGACAAGGTTGTCAGTCTATTTTCTAAGTCAATCAAATTAGTATCATCAACTTGAATCACAATAGGATTTTGTGAGACTTGTTGCAAGAAATTATCGTATACTTCAATTTGAGTTTCTACGGATTCAGTATCAAATGATAAATTAAACTCTATATTACTATTATTTTCAAGAATCTCAACAGAATCCAATACTGTTTCCAGTGAATTGATTAAGCCTGAAGTTATTTCAGACTCAATAATTTGAATAGAATCAACAAAAGCATCTTCTATAACTTCGCCAATATCTTGAACTACTTCACTTATAGATACCTGACTTTGAATTAAGTCAGCTTCAATAAAGTCAGATAATGAAAAATCTTGCAATTCAACTTCAAAAGACTCAACTAAAGATGCAGCTAATGAGCTTCCTGCCGCAATCAATTCAGAAGTATCACCGATTCCAGTGATAAGCCCACCAATGATATTTTCTCCTATTTCAATAAAAATTTTAGAGTCCGAATTAATACCAAGCTCTTTTTTGACAGATGCAGTTAATTCTTGAGCTAACTTAATTCCCCTGTTGGTAACATTATTTCCTGAACTTAACCCTGATAAAAGTCCTTGAATTGTATATTGTCCTATCTTACGAAAAACGCCAGAAGGAGATTTAATATCCAACTCATCTTCAGCGCCTTTCCTAATCCTTTTCCCAACTTTTTTACCCGATGCGGACACAGCATTTAAATTGCGATCCACTTCTTTGGCTACAGTATCAGAAATATTCTTGCCAATACCTTTAGGTGCGTCTTGTAACTCAGTATTGGCATCATCCCACCCTGCCTGACCTTTATTTTTTTTAACTGCTTCTTTTTTGCTAGATTGAGATCGATTTGTCTTTTTTGCAGACGGGGAAGACTCTACCGTTGTCACAACAATAGGATTATTTTTATATTGTTCTATGACTTTATTTAAATGATCTTCTTTTTCCTTTAAGTGAATATTTAAATTAGTCAGGGCAGAGTCATCAACATTAATAACAATAAGAGCTTTGCTGATTTTATCTAAAGACTTTTCTACAATAGTCGTTTTTTTTATAAAATCTTCGATTTCAGAAGTTTTTTGTTTACTTTGATTTGTCCCTCTCTTTTGCTCGCCACCCATCATTTTTTGGGTAAAAGAGTCAATCTTGGAAACCAAAAGATCAAGAGAATTACTTAAATCCTTTACCTGTGTGTCATTTACTTTAAAATCTAAGCTTGCAGCTTGAGTAAATTTTTCTTCTATACTCGCGGCGACATTTTCCGCGATCGCCTTCGCACCTTCTAGCTGTTCCTCTAAATTGCCATAATCAGCAGACAACTCTACTATTAATTCACCTAAATTCATAATATAATCACCTGAATAATATAAATAAAAGAAGCGATCGCACTGAGTACAATCACTTCAAGAGTAGACTTAGTGCCGATAAAACAGGTACTGGGAACTCTTTTTCCTTAATCATTTGCTCAATCATTTTCTTGGTGCGATCGCTTACTGTCACTTCAGAACCCTTAACCTCTTCACTAAAGGGAAGTAAATCAACGAAATCAATCGGGGTGTCAGTGTCCTTCTTGAATGAGTTCATCAACCCTGACCAGCCAATTGCGTGAATCCTAGCGTCAATATTGGCTTGATCTTTGCGGTTTTTTTCCAGTGACTCGATGCACTCAAAAACTAAATAATCAGGCTGATCTAGAAAAGATTCCCAGTCACCAAACCTAGCATCGTTTATTCTGTAGGATTGGATTCGCCAGTAGATGTCTCTCCAGTTAATCTCAAATGCTCCCCCTGTTCTAAATCAACAGGAGCCTTATCTGAGTCCTCGGTTTTATCTACATCAACCCAGCCGGAACGCTCGTTTTGATAGAAGTTAAATACCTCTGTAATTAAGCCCTCGTCTAATTCTTTAGTGTCCTTCTCGCCCCACTCCTCTGTTCCTACTTGATAGCGTCGTCCTGTGTACAAGAAACCCGCACCAGGTTCTAAACGCTCAGAGATAGGATGAACAGAGATTAATTCAGAGTCAACATCATGATTCCCTTTGACGGTGACTAGACACGAACCAAACTTAATTTGTTGCTTATCCTTCAAGTAAAAAGGAACAGGAGCAACAGATAACTTAGTCGCATTCAACTTAGCGGAAGCAATTATTTCTACTGGATAAGCAACACGATTCTGAATAAAGATAGTCGCGATCGCAGTCGCCACGCTCACCCCGTCTAAAGCGCTTAAGGTATTTAGCTCGGTGAAGTCTTCGATGTAGTCATAGACAATCGCTGAATTATCTACCTCAGCCTCGTCTGGGTTAGCTTTTTTAGGCGATAACAAGTTCTGAGCTTCTTCTATGGAAATGCCCTTATCAACCGAGATCCGCTTAACTAATTTAGCTGCGATAATACCAGCTTTTTGGCGACGAGTTTCATGCTCATCAATGGACATCCGCTCGCCTACTGTAATACAACCGCGACGCTCTAAGTAGATACATCCAATATTGTCGTCACCAACAGCGACAATCTGAGATTTACTACTTTTTTTAATTACTGGGCGCATAAAGAAAACTCCAAACAATCTTGAGAATCTGCTAATACCTGATAAGTAGCAACATCTGCTACAGAATCTGGTATTTCTATTATCCACTGATTTAATCCATTGCCAACTTGAATGTTACCAGTCAAGCCACCCCGAAAAACCGCCGCACCACATAACAAATTTTTCTTTTGCTTATCTAGACGACAATTAATCAGAATGGCTAAGGTTCGTGTCTCGTCGTATAAAATCACGATATTAGCTGAATGAATAGGCTTGAGTTCTGATTAGGGTATCACCTTGGAACTGGAGATTAAATTGATATTTAGCCACTTCGTTCTGGTTACCGGGGGAACTATAGCCCATGATCTTGGCTGCACCTTGGTATTTTTCACCATTAGGATAGGTAGCTACGGCGTATACCTCGCGGTTGGTATACGCAGTATCGAACACAATCCGTTTTACAACAGTTTCCAGAGTGCGATCACCCGCCATGGTGACACCAGACACAGCCACAGTCCGGTCAAACCGCACCATGGTACTTTCCATACCAGAACCTGACTGGGTATTGGTGATATCCACTGTGGTTTCTTGGGATTGTAAATCAAACCCTTGAATACCGAATAAAGGTAACAATCCAGTGATAAACTCCGCTGTAACACCGCTAGGAATGTCTCTAGGGATTCGAGCTACTTTGGGAGACAAGGGAGAAAATACGCCAGGCTCTCCCGGTGTGGTGTCTGGAGTGAAGCTGACATCTTCTATCAGTAATACTTGATGTCTCCGTTGACCAGAAGCACCAAAGCTTAAAGAAGTCCCAGCTTTAAGGGAGAAAGCTACACCAGCAGAAGACGCTAACGTTACCTCACCTGCATTTTCCGAAGCAGCAGACATGGAAATAGTGACAGGGACAATAACGCGAGAATTTAGAGGGAGCATTAATAATTCCAGGGTGTAATTCTGAAGAATGATGCTTTTAGTCGGTCTACTCATCGATTAACCTCTTATTATTTTAGGTGTTTAAATTAAGCAAAGTGATAAGCTTGAGTACGGACTAAAGTATCACCTTGGAACTGAAGATTGAATTGGTATTTAGCCACTTCGTTTTGGTTTCCAGGGGAGCTATAGCCCATAATTTTGGCTGCGCCCTCGTATTTTTCACCATTAGGATAGGTAGCAACTGCGTATACCTCGCGATTAGTGAAGGCTGTGTCGAATACAATCCGCTTAACTATAGTTTCTAGCGCGCGATCGCCCGCCATGGTTACACCACTCACAGCCACAGTCCGGTCAAACCGCACCATAGTACTTTCCATACCAGAACCTGACTGGGTATTGGTGATGTCTACAGTGGTTTCTTGGGATTGCAAATCAAAGCCCTGGATGCCAAATAAAGGTGTCAACCCTGCAATGAAATCAGCAGTATATGTTGATGCTCCTGCAGGAATTTCACGGGGGGTTCTAGCAATTTTAACGTTAACTCCAGTCGTCCCCAGTGTTGCATCTTCCAGAATCAATAATTGATGTCTTCGTTGTCCAGAAGCACCAAAGCTTAAAGAGGTTCCGGCTTTAATAGCGGTATTTGCGGCGCTAGATGTTAATGATACGCTCTCGTCGTTCTCTGTAACAGGAAGCTCTACTGTGATAGTCCGCCGATCTATAACACGGGAATTTAAGGGGAGCATTAATAATTCCAGTGTGTAATTTTGTAAAATAATGCTCTTAGTTGGTCTAGTCATTTTGTGTTATCCTCATGTTTTTACAAATTAACCATAATCGGGTCATAGATATAAACCCTCGCTTGCTCTAAAGTCTGTTCCGTAGCGGGTAAGTGGGTGTATCTCAGTACGGGGAATCTGGATTCTATCTTGGCGATCGCAATAGATAGCTTAGAGCTTTTATTCCAATTCCTTAATAATATTTCCCATTTTTGAGGCTTAAATTTTTGTCCTCCACTAGATGCTTTAGCCGCTATCTCAGGATGTTCTTTGATTAAACATTCAAGCCCGTCACTCCTACCCGGAGGTTGGGAAGCACCGCCAAACACCCAAACGCTAGGAAGTCCATTAGGATACTTACCTAGGTCAGATGCGAGTAATTGAGCTAAAGCAGTCCTTAACTCAGAAACGTTCATTAGCCACCTTCCATAATTTCATGGGTGTAGGAGTCCCGCAAAGCTCCTGTATCCACAATGTCCCTAGGCGAATTAACTATTTGTCCATTTTTACGCAAAGTATCCCGTGGCCAATCCCAGAGGGGATCTTCGATGTATGATTGCGCCAACTCTCCATATCCCTCTGACATGGCGATAAAAGCCCCTCTAAAGCTTCCTGTCTCCTGAAATGCTTCAGCATATTTAGACACAAAATCATAATCGTCTAAGGCTGTTCCAGCCCATGGTCTAGCTGGAAGTTCTACCCCTTGGGTGGTCATAGATCCCTCATGCACGAGAACAGCATGGTCTGCTGACCACGTATGGATACCTGTTTGCTGATTGGGAATATCAATCTTGTTCCAGTTAGCTTTCACCATAATATTTTCTATCAATATACAAATAGCTTTCCCATAGCACTCGGTACTGCGATCGCGCAACCAATCCACCAGCTTAATTAACCTAGAATATTTACTTAACTTTTCGCACCGGCGCGCCCTCACCCAAACCCGCCCGGCGCGGGACACATTTTTTCTTCTGGATCTAGGAAGAAAGCAGATAAGGAAGAAGAAAAGTCTTCTTTATTTTGCCTTTCCAAAAATCTCTCACCCTGGACGTTTGGGAAGAGAGTGTTTATTAGGATTGTTATATATATAGTCAAAAGCCAAAAGTGACTCATCGATAAGCCAAAAGTGTCTTCTCGATGAGCCAAAAATGACTTATCTGATATATAAGGGTTTCAGCCTCTAAACTGGGGTCAAAGCGCATCAAATAATCTCAAATTTCCCCTTGATTCGCGACCCCATGACCTTCGCCACCTGCTTGGCTGGTCTAGGTCTATTACCATCCATTTGCGGGGTCATGGTGAACTTCCCATTTAGCACAGACCCAGTTACCGGGTCTGTGTACACTGCTAAAGCCTCGATCCGCGATCGCACAATATTGGTAGGTAGCACTTTAGGTTCAACAGCGTACCCTTGAAGGTCAATCTCGTTTGGGTTTGTCCCTACGTTGATGTCAGCAATAGATTTAATCCCATCCCGTCGTTCCATCTTTACCCAAGCCTTAACTACGTAAGAGATAACGGCTTGAATAGGGTTTCCAGTGATAGGATCTACAGTAAATTGGTTTGACCCAGGCAAAACAAAAGTAATTGTAAGATTAGGTAAAAATGGACGCGGCATATGATGAAAACCAGGTGCTTCTACTAGAATTTTTCCACTCTAGGGATATAAGACTAAGGAACAAAATTGTAGAGAATAATTTAGGATTAGTTAGAGCGATCGCATACAAGATGGCTCATTTATGCAAGTTACCACTAGATGATTTAATACAAATAGGCTCCTATGGATTGATTAAAGCAGTGGAAAGGTTTAACCCGCACAAGAAAATAAAACTGTCCAGCTTTGCAATACCATTTATTAACGGAAATATATTACAGTACCTGAGAGACAAAGAAAAAATAGTCAGAGTCCCAAGGAGATTGCATGAGGTGTATCACAAAATCAAAAAAAACGCTGAAGCCCATGCTATCAGTTATAGTCAATCAGCCAAGGAACTTAATATTGATTTAAAACTAGCAGAAGAAGCCAGTATCGCTTGCGGATTTTACCATAATGAACTCCCTACACACCTGCAAACAGCGGCTAATATTACAGAAGAAATACCTTATGAAAGGCTAGAAGTAGCAGAACTTTTAATCATAAATTTATTTTATTTTGAGGAGCAATCCATTAAGGAAATCGCAATCCAGATGAACATGACTTCAACACAAGTGATCGACTGTCGTAATTGCGCCATAAAAAAACTTAGAACATGGATGTTAGACACCCAGCACTGCCCTAAATGCGATAGCACCGACATAGTTAGGAACGGGAAGCGAGGTCATAAGCAAAGTTTTCTGTGTAAATCATGTAATCACCAGTTTGTAGACAATCCTAGCCCAAAAGGGAGGAAAGGCTACGATACCTCACTAAGAATCAAGGTCTTAGAAGCAATTAACGAAGGCAAAAGCTTTCACTGGTGCGAGACTTATCTAGGGATAGACCACTCCACTGCTCATTACTGGAGTAAAAAATATAATAATAGTCAGAATACCCCTAACAAATATTTGTCGAAAAAAACAATGATACGCCCTCATCAGCAATGGTTAACCATAGGAAAATTTACCGCCCTCGCAGATTGGCTAACAAAAAACTATCCAGAGTCAAGCCAATTAGAAGCGACACTAGACCTATTAAACAAGTCAATGCAACAATTAATTGTCAGCAATGAAGATAAAGCTTAACCCTAAATTCTCTAAGCAGATTAAGCAACAATCAACCAGATTTAAAGCTAAATCCGATGAAAGCGACATTGACTCACTCCGAATATTTGGAGAGTTTAAACCCAACCCCGGAGGACAATCAGAGTTTTTTAATAAAGCCCAGTGGCTTAATGATTACCCACTCCCTCACAAGTGGTTAGCTTTGTTGGGTGGAATCAACAGCGGGAAAAGCTTCGCCGGTGCTGTATGGGCTTGTAGCCGGGCGTTGGTTGACCCCACATCTAGAGGTATGATTAGCGCTAACAGCTATGGTCAGTTAGCCCGTGCGACTCTAGTAAGCTTAGTGGAGGTCTGTAGATTATTCCATATCCCCTTAGACCCTTGGCGGGATTCCCCGGAAGAACAGGCGTTGGCGATCGCCAATTGTCAGAGGTGCTACATCGGATATGAGAAAGCCTTTGTTTACGTATTATCAGCCAACTCATTCACGGGGAACACCCAGGCCGGACGTGGGTTACAAGTCCGCTGGTTTTGGGGCGACGAGTTTGCTTATGCACCTGAGCAAGCATTTTTAACCATTGACGGACGGTTAGACCGTGGTCCAGGCAACCTTAAAGGTCAGGGGATAATTACCACATCTCCCTGCGGACATAATTATTTATGGGATAAGTTTGGCGACCCCAATAGAGATGAATCTCTTAAGAAGCTCTATCAGCTAGTAAGCGTATCATCCCTAGAAAACCTCCACTCTAGTTCCGAGTATTTAGAATCGCTGCAAGCTAACTACAGCGATGAACTTTACAAACAGGAAATTTTAGGGTTATTTGTTAACGTTACCGAAGGTCTGGTATATAAATACTTTGATAGGCAACAGCATACACTTAGAGGTGAGGATGCAGAATCTATCGCCTATGACCCCAATTTACCCTTACTGCTGTCTTTTGACTTTAACTATAATCCCGCCATCTGTATCGCCGCACAGGAGCGAAAACATGAGATTCACTTTTTTAAAGAGTGGTTCCTGTTGGATAGTGATATCTGGGAACTAACCAGCCAAGTTGCTCAATGGATAGAGTCTAAAGGTGCGCCAGTGGAAATCCATATATTTGGTGATGCAACGGGACGCGCCAGAACAGCTAGTAGTCGTTTATCGTCGTGGGATATCGTCTTTCAAGGATTACAGCATTTATCTCTATTCCCTGGATATTTGCGCCGACGATTCACCGACAGCAACCCCTACGTACAAAACCGTATCCACTCAGTCAATCAGTTATTTCGTAAAGACAGGTGTTTTATTGACTACAACAACTGCATTAACTTAGTTAAAGACTTTGAGCAATTGACATGGGATGACCACGGGATAAACAAAACAGAAGATAAGCTGCGATCGCACTTATCCGACGCGGCTGGTTATCTTATCCACACCTTGTACCCATTCAAGCGGGAGCCTTCTCAAAGGAAACAAGGTACAGCCTCTGGTATTGCTAGGTAAAATGTGGTAGCATTAAAAAGAATCAATCAGAACAAACAGATTATGGCTACAAATACTTATAGTATATATGGCTACAGAGTCACCATACTGAACAGACAAGAAGTCATCGTATGGTCGGGGTTAATAGCTGGTGACCAGGAAAAAATCAGCAAAAAGATAGAAGAGAAATATCCGCCAAAGTACTACTCTGCAATCTGGAGGGACTACACCGAGGAAGAGTTTAAGACCCTCCAGTTGCTAGGATTCTAAGAAGTTCTCCAAAACCCAGATGTCTCTGGGTTTTTTGCTATTCCAACCACTCGTAGGAAGAATTAGCTACTATTTGCTCGTTGTACAAATTCTTCCAGTTACGAGATATATGTTCCCTGATGATTAACCCAATCAATTTTCCTTGCGTACCCTCTCCGTAGTGAAACAGTGTCTGCATCAGAATATAATTCTGCCTTGTCAGAGGGATGTAATTCCCTGTTTTAGACAAGCAATCATCTGGTAGTTCCACGTTGGCTAAAGGGTCACAGGAAGTATCAGGCTTGTACTCAGGGTCAAGGTATGGGGGGAGTCCTTTATATCCTTCCTTCAATACAATAGCAGCCCATTCATGGGGAATCATCCCCCTAGCCTTGACATCGTATCGAGCTAATTCAATATAGTACGGGCGATGTCTCGCCATGAATCCCCGTATATATTGCCCAATTAGAGGATACCTGCGATCGCCTGAGATTGCCTCAAACTTACTCATCCTTCGATCATCTTCTGATGTGATGTAATAGCGAGAAATGTTAAAACGGTGTGCCATAATTCGTGACCTAGATTTTGATATAATTTTAAATCAAATGTGATAATATGTTTCATATCTCAAAAAAAAGCGATCGCAGCTAAAAAAAGCTTGACCGCCTACAACTCAAACACAAAGGAATATCTATTATTATGTCACCAAAGCAATTGAAGCAGAAGTACGGACTCTCCTACACAAAAATGGCTGTATTGCTGCAAAGAGACCAACGCACAGTTGAGCGATACTGTATGAACTATCAAGATGAAGATATTCCGCCATCGGTAATCGGCTACTGCTGTTTACTCGATTTTTGGTTTTCCGAGAAAGGAATGGTTCCTCCTCCCTACATTTTTTTACTATAAGAACTTACCCCTATTTTTTTCCTCCGGCAAAATGTCGGACATTTCACCCGTCAAAAAATCCGACAAAAACTCGTACATCCCGCCGTAGTTAAAAGCTATGCGGGATTTCTATTATGTGTTCATAAGCGGAAACAAGCCGCAACTAGACAACAAAGGACACAAATAGATGTATGCATTGAACGGTGATTTTGCCGTACTCCCAAAAGAACTGAGCCGCAAAGAAGTAGCAGATATGCTAGGCATCAGACCTAGACAACTGCAAGTTTACTTAAACCTAGTCCGCCTATTCTTACCAGAGTTTGAGGACTTCACCCACCCCGGTACTGGCGAGTTAAACCGATTCGCCAAGTTAACAGAGTGGCATATTGAATCATTGATAAAAGTACGCAGACGCGTGAATAAAGTCGGATTTTTGCAAACCAGAATTGAACTATCTAGAGGTGAAAAACTATGACTATTAGAGAATATGCAGATTCAATGAGAATCCCCCCGGCTAAGTTGCTGAATGAACTGCAAATCAAATTCCCAGATAGAAACCTCAAGCTCACATCTGAATTACCAGCAGAATTTGCCACAGCAGCCAAAGAATACGTGGGAGAAGATGAAAACGATGATACCCCCATTGGTGCGGTCGGTGAAAGCGCTATTACCACAGCAGATGAGGCTGTAGCTAAAGCCTCTTATTCCTTAATAGAAGCAGATCAACTCAACCTAGAGCAGTCTGCTGAAGTCCATGTTACCCAAGCCTCTGTAGCTGGTGCTGTAGCAGGGGTGGAGAGCGCGATCGCATTCACTCAAGCATTAGTTAACGCTCGCCAAAACGTTACCGACATGATCACAGAAGCGACGATGCAAGGTACGGAGCGACTGATTGATAGGTCGGAACAGACCACTATCCGCTTTGCTCAAACAGCGGGAGAGTGTCTGGGAAAGTCAGTCAGGCGGAAACAGGAAATTCAAGAGCAAGCGGAACGACTCAAAGCGAGAGTCTCTATGTTGACCAGCAAGATAAAACGCTACTAGGACTAGATACAGCGATCGCTCAAATGATTTCCACGATCAAAGAACAGTCTGAGATTCATGGGCACATTGCCGAAATCGCTGTACTAGCAGAAATAGAAAAACAACTAACAGAAATTGATCAAAGTCTAGCAAGAAAAATCATGGATCACATTTTAGCAAATATTGGATTCGGAACAGTAATAGGAACCATGGGAGTAGCTTCCTATATAGCTGTAAGCGCTCTGACAATCGCCGGTAGTCCCCTGATGTTGGTCGGTGCTGCAATGTTCGGGGCTGGTCTATTCTTACAAAGAAAAGGTGCTACCAATGCCTAGAAAAAAATCCACCACATCTGCTACAAACGACAATCAAGGTAATAGTAATTCTTCAGGAGGCTCAATGGATTTTGGTAAAATTGCGATCGCTAACCCCGTCCATGGGCATTCAGGATCTGTTGACTCCAGAGCGTTGCAATGGGGTGGGTTTAAGTCAGATATTATCGAGTATTTATCTGATATCAAAAACCTAGAATCTTTTGCTGATGCTGCTAACAATGCCGATGAATTATCTCAGCGTGTAGACCCGTTTTTGGAGAACGCGGAGAAGATGATGAGTGCCTTGGGGAATATCTCCCAAGGACAAGTCAAGTACACAGATATGAAGGCTAAGTATGGTTCCTCCATAGCAGAAGCCATCCGTAGTATTCGCAAAACCAATGCAGAATTTGATGCAACTTTAGAAGCGATAGATGCACAGGACAAAGCAACCATCGCTAAGATTCAGCAGAAAAGACAGCACAAGCTCACAGAAATAGGTACGCAACTATCACAAGACCTCAACGCCGAGCTATTCCGGCACAAAGAGGCGATCGCTAATATTACCAACCGTCAAGCCATGCAAACTCAGAGACAAACCGCGTCCTCAAATCTGCGTGAGCAAAGGCAAGCATTAATGCACAGAGCAAAGTATGGAACACGGGCGTTGGGAGAAGCACCGCCGGAAGCGATCGAAGTCCAGGTAGGCGAGAAAGCCTACGAAGCCGATTACCTTCCCAGTGGCTTATCCCGTTCCTGGGGGTCTGACCTGAAAAACTTTTGGAACAACAAATAGGATTATAATATGGTAGCTGCAAACCATTCCTCTACAACTTTTAACCCTTTTGTAGTCGAAACGGAACAAAGCAAAGAAATCAGCCAAGAGCTATCCGAGAATAATAAACTAAGGATTTTTCGCAGATGTGCTAACGCTTGCGAAATCATCACGGGAACCTCATTAAATAGCTCTATCATCTTCACCTTTCACCTAATGCAAGTTCATCCTATTGGCTTACTTTTAGCTATGGGAACCGCACATATCTATTTAACAGCAACGGCATTAGGTGAGGTGGATAGACGGACAACCAATATCATGACTGGCGCATCTGCTAGTCTCGCTATCCTTTGCAGTCTCCACGAACCTATAGGGGAATGGCTACAAGCTAACCGATCTAAAACGGAAGCAAATATACAGATACAAGAGTTGTATCATCCCACACAAAAAGTAGAACTACCTTGGATAGAAATCACTGCCATCTTCACTATTATTTCACTAATCATCTTATTTGGAAAAAAGAGATAAACCATGGATCAACTTCCTATCCCGATACATCATAAATCCGCTCCTAAGTTATTAACAGAACAGGAGAAACTAGCAAAAGAGCAGTCATCTGGACTGATTAAAACATTCGGACAATTGCATTTTGACTGTAAAGTTATCGTCTTGGGATTAGCATTAGCCACTGGCGTATTTTCCGCAGCTAACGCATGGCGAGGCGAAGCCAGTGATCGCGTTAAATTCTGCATAGAAACCCCACAAAATACCAAGGAGTGTACAGATAGCAACAACCGTAGATATCTGATGAGTTCTTGGCATTGGGAACGATGGGAAGAAGAAGGACTCCCGCCAAATGTTAAACTTGAGTCCTATATTCCCTCCACTAATCCCTTTAAGCCCTTCTGGTCGTTAGGTTCATTCGCCAGCTTTGCGATCGCATCTTGGATGCTCCGACACATCCAAGACCGAGAAAGTGAGCTGCAAGCATATGAGCTAATTCGCAAGCAACGCAACAAAGCAGAAGCAACTATACAGGCTCAACTATCCTTAATGAATTCCCGCCGCCAACTCTCCATAGCAGAAGTTGAACTACAAGCGGAAATGGAGATGATAGCGGGCGATCGATCCGTAGTCTTGCAGCAAGCAGAAATACTTGCACAAGCTGAAGTAGAGATAGCTAAACTCAACGCCCAAGATGCCATCTTTGAGGCTGAAACAGCAGGGATGAGTGATGAGCAAAAGCAACAATATATAGCCATCCGCACCGCAGCTATACAGCAACAAAACCATACCTCTCAACCTCAAATAACCGGAACAGACAAGAGTGACAACCCTGTAGTTTTTGTGGGGAACAAAGACGGCGACGGTACAGACATTACTCAGGAGGTATTAAAACGAGTCGCAACAGAAGACGGTAGTACTGCATTATGTGGTGACCCTGGTACAGGGAAATCAACCATCACTAGGGAATATATCAGACAAGTTCATGTCAACTGCCCCACAGCATCTATAGTGGTGTTAGCTGTTAAGAATGACAGTTTTTGTGGACTCAGGGAACTGGGTAAAGTCACTCGTTTTACTGGGGATGAAGCGATAGAAAATGCCAGTAACTTCTTTAACGGCATTAAAGCAGTTTACGAAACCCGACTCAACGCTCCTGAGTGCGATCGCATTAACTTTACCCCCTTCGTTATCATTCTGGATGACTGGTTAACTATTTCAGCCAAGCTCAATAAGTGTAAGGACTTAGATTTTGACTTCGGCGAAATCCTGTTCAATATCCTGATTATTGGACGGGAATATAACATGAAGTTCTTTGTTAACCTCCACTCCCTTAATCTTGGTGCGATCGGCATCCAAGAGTTAGATCAAAACACCCGTAAATGCTTACGCCTATTACTCTTAGGTAATCGATACCAGCGAGATGGTCGGTCTTTAGATGCCTATGGAGTTATTGAGCAAGCCATTACCGGTCAGCAGGTCATCACCCACGCTAAAGATAAGGAATCAGTCAGAGAAGAATATAGCAGACTCAAGAATATATCCAGAGAAAAATATCAACCCATTATGTTTGCTTTCATCGGGGGATACTACATAGGATTAGTCCCAAAATTCCCACCGGAAACGAACTTATTTTCCCACAGCTACCAACCACCTGCTACACCCCAGCCCCAGCAACCACCCATTCAAGACAACGCCTATGAACTAATTCAAACAGAAGAGAGTTTGACAGACCAACTGGATCGCATTTTCCAGGAAAACACAACCCCAACCATCAGCGACACTGCAAGTAAAGTAATCGAAATCATTAAAGCTGGTAAGCAGCCGATAAACTTTGAGTCCATCAGGCGATCGCGTAAATGGGACGGTCACAACATTCCCACCGAGAAACTCAGAGAAACATTGAATGAGCTAATCATCAAAGAGATAATTTCAGGCGACAAGGAAACAGGATATTCATTAATATGAAACAACAGCAACCCAAGCCCCAACCTAAACCCAAAGACTGGCGGGATGAACCATTTGAAGATTTCATCAAGAAAATAGACCCAGCAAAGGCTAAAATTAAATAGCCGCTTAAACCACCCTCCATGGGTGGTTTTTCTTGTGTGCGGTCTGCTTGCAACAGCGCTTCGCGATCGCATTCGACATTCGCACGAAAACAGTATACAAAAAACTAAAATAGCCATAGCCTTTAGATATAGCTAAACACACAAAAAATAAAGGCGAAACCAATGAACAAAGCAACTCAAAGATTTAGCACCAAGTCCACCGCAGCCAAAACATTGTCTGGGAAGAAAATGTTTTTTGTAACGTACGGCATCAATTACCGTGGTGCTTTTGAAACAGAGAAAGAGGCACAGAGGTGGGTAAGGATACTAAATCCAATCAAGATTAACGGATACACCGCGTCTCCTGCGGTTGTTGAATTGGATGCAACTATTTACGACGGGGTAGCTCATGGCACAAAGTACTACGCCAACGCGCCCATAGGTACTTGTCTTTATTTTGAAGGTGAAATAGATTTAGAGGATGAGTTGCTGCTGTTAGGCGAAGAACATCCGCTCTATTCTCAGTATTGGAGAGGATACTGCAACGGACAGGTTGATGACGGAATATCCAGGAAAAATCCCTATGTGGACAAAAAAGAAAGAGAAGCTTGGGAAATAGGATACTCCAGTGGGGGGATTCAAGCGATGCTGGATGAATAATAAAGAACTGAACAGAAAAGCCACCATCCATCGGTGGCTTTTTAATGCGATCGCATTTTCTCTACTGAAAGGTAAAAGCCTCCAATTCGGAGGCTTTTACTTATTATTCTTTTAATATTTTTTTAACCGCGTCTAGATGTTTTTGAGGGATATAGAGAGTCTCTCCCTGCCCTGTGGCTGGTCGCCCAATTTTCTTTTTGGTGCGACCTTCCCACAGGGACATTACCCCAAAGGGATTGAACTTCCAAAAGGAAATTGGGGGGTAGTGGAGCTAACCACGTAAGCAACCCCAGCCCTGGGGCTTGCTAGAGCGATCGCACGGTACACGTTCTTGTATGCAGCAACACAGGCGCACTGGGCGCTTGCTGGCATACCAGAAACAATAAGTAACTGACCTGATGATTCAGGAAACTCCAGTTTGGGAAGTTCTAATGCTTCATCTACTGGATTCTGGGCGTTAGCAGGATTGCCGTTGTCAGCTAAGATTTCAAGCAAGGAGCAGGAATCTTTTTTCGTAATCTTGATAATCATAGTCTATTTTCTGCATTGAATAACAAGTATGCAGAATGCGATCCCCTAGCATTGCACTAGGGAGCGAGCTATAACTCAGCGATCGCTTTGTCAGAAGGAAATTATACGATTTGCCAGTCTTGAACCAAGTCAAGATCATCATCCAAAATATAATATCCATTGGAAAGCTGGATATTCTCCCCTGGGTGCAGCGACTCAAAAATCGAACCGATACAACGATCAGCCGATTCATATTCACCTCGACTGGCGAGTTGCTCTCCGTCCCAACAAAGGACTCCATCACAAACAAAGATTTGGGTTGGATTTCCGTCTTTGACTGTTTTCATTACAAACTCTCCTTCATAAATTGCAAAAATCTAACAGTTGTGTATTTATTGACTCTGCGAGGCTTTGGGTTGTTTTGAGATTGGGTTGTTTGCCTCATGTAAATCAATATAATTTATCTTAGATAAATTGTCAACAGATTTTTCTAAGATTTTTTAAATGCGATCGCAAAGCGCTACTGCAAAGCAGTCCGCACCCCATTCTACCCCAGTACGACATAGTTTCTTAACGCACCAACAACCTACGCAAATCGGGTTAAAATCAATTTTACTCACAGTAACGTTTTAGTCATTCAG
The DNA here is from genome assembly GCA_964449535.1 of uncultured Saprospiraceae bacterium. GTDB lineage: Bacteria > Bacteroidota > Bacteroidia > Chitinophagales > Saprospiraceae > SLDF01. The sequence goes on along the minus strand of CAYUZA010000001.1, from coordinate 25,909 downwards.
AGTGAGTTTTTTATTTTTCCGGAAAAAAAAGAAATCTCTCTCATAACTCCAGAAGGAGTTATTGTGGGTAAAATCACTTTTTGCGTGGTGAGGGCATACCATGATACAATTAAAGGAGAACAAACCACGGAAACAACAAACAGATGAACTACCCTGGATTTTCCCCAGTAGTGGGACAGCAGCAAGCCAAAGAACTGTTAACCCAATCAATTATCCAAAACAAGGTTGCACCCGCTTACTTATTCGTAGGGAATAGCGGGATAGGAAAGACCTTGACCGCCCAGTGCTTCACTCAATTATTATTAGGGTGCGATCGCGAAGCGCTGATGCAAGTAGATCGCCGCAACCACCCTGATTTACTTTGGATAGAACCCACCTACCTCCACCAAGGGGAATTGCTCACATCTGAGGAAGCGGAGAAAATCAACCTCACCAGAAAAACAGCCCCTATTATCAGACTTGAGCAAATCAGACAGATATCTACATTCTTATCCAAGTCCCCATGGGAATCATCCAGACAAGTGGTAATCATCCAATCAGTGGAAACCATGGCGGAACCCGCAGCTAACGCCCTGTTGAAAACCTTGGAAGAACCAGGTAACGCCACCATCATCCTTATCGCCCCTTCCACTGAATCAATCCTCCCAACTTTAACCTCTAGGTGTCAGCGCGTCCCCTTCTACCCATTACACACAGATGAATTAATCAAGGTACTACAACAGACCGGACACCATGAGATTTTAGAAAATCATGCAATTATGAATATGGCAGAGGGTAGTCCAGGTAATGCGATCGCCTCTTACAATCACCTCCAGTCCCTACCAGATGGACTCCTGGATATAATCACCAAACCCACCATCAGTTATATAGATGCCTTCTTAAAAGCAGGGAGAATAGCTAAACATTTAGACATCAAAACCCAACTATGGTTAATAGATTATCTCCAACACTTCTACTGGAAAACTCATAGAGAAATAGCCAAGGTAGAGTCATTGGAACAAGCCCGTAAACGACTATCATCCTACGCTCAACCCCGGCTAGTATGGGAGTGTACATTTCTGAATATGTTAGCGTCAACCTGACTTTTAATTTGTTAGTATGGAATTGGTTCTTGGTTTTCCATATTTTTTGAAATCAAACTAGCTATTAATTAGCTAGTTTTTCATTTATCATCATCCACCGTTAAACCAAAATCATCACCAGTCGCGTGAGCGATTACCGGAACAGCTTCCTCCTCTTCCTGCTTAATAATTACCCCACTAAAAAAACGTGCCAATTTGGCAGCCGCCAGCTTAACATCGTCGCCATTTTCCCCAGTAGAATTATCTTTTGGTGCGATCGCTGGCGGTACTGTTTTAGTCTTGATTGCAGTTTTTTTTTCAGTGATAATCGTATCTTTAGTTAATTCCTCAATCGCGACCTTGACCGGTCTTCCTAATACATTTTGCAAACCTACCTCTATTGCGGTAGCTTCCTTCACTAACCTGGATAAAAAGTTGGGTTTCACCGCCACTTTAGCAGTATCATCATTTAGCTCTATTAGATACGCCATTTGCCTAATCATCGCCCGTAGGGACATCGCAGTGACACTAGCTGCTACCTTCTCCCATATCTGATCTAAATCAAGTGCATCGGGTTCTGTGGCATCCACAGGTTCAGGCTGTTTAACCGGTTCAGTCTTTTTCTGTGTTATCTGGGTTTGAATAGGTAAAGCTTTAGGTGTGGGTGAAGATACCACAGGTGAGTCAACAGTAAATAGTCCTAACAGCACAACCTCCAACCATAAGCGAGGTTGAGTAGTATTCTTAATCTGAAGTTCAGCCATCCGTAGATGTTGCTGCCCTTGCAGAATTTGACTCATCTCAAGCTGTTTAGCGTATTCCACTAAACCAGTCCAGGTCTGTGGAGTGCAAGTAATTAGGTCTTGTCTGCTGGGTGCTGATTTTGCAATCAACAGATCACGGTACACCCCCGCCAAGTTCTGCAGGATGATTAACGGTTCCCTCCCACTATCTAAAATCCTTCTGGCGATATCTAAAACACCCTCTGGGTCTTTACTTGCGATCGCACCCAATAACTGAATCAAGTCATGCTCACTCACTGAACCAACTAAATTCCACACCTTATCAGGTGTCACCCCACCCACGGTCAAACTTAGCTGGTCTAACAGACTCTCAGCATCTCGCAACCCACCCTGAGATATCTGTGCAATCAAGGTCAAGGCTTCATTAGTTATGCTGATTGCTTCCTTAGATGCGATCGCACTTAAATGATTAACCATTGCATCTAACTGGATACGCCTAAAGTCAAACCTCTGACACCGTGAAATAATCGTGGGTAACACCCGTTGGGGGTCAGTCGTAGCCAAAATAAAGACAGCGTGCTTAGGCGGTTCCTCTAAGGTCTTCAGCAAAGCGTTAAACGCAGCCGTACTCAGCATATGACACTCATCAATTACATAAACCTTGTACCGACATTGCACCGGAGCAAACTGGGCTTTTTCTATTAGCTCCCTAATATTGTCCACCCCGGTATTACTAGCAGCGTCAATCTCAATCACATCCAAGGAATACCCTTTAGTTATCCCCTGACACACATCACACACCCCGCATGGTTCCGCAGTCGGATGGGGACTGTTTAAGCAATTTAACGACTTAGCTAGTATCCGGGCGCTAGAAGTTTTCCCCGTTCCCCTTGGTCCAGTCAATAAATAAGCCGGAGCAATCTTATTCAAACTCAGAGCATTTGTCAGGGTCTGGGCGATCGCATCTTGACCGACTAACTCACTAAATTTCTTAGGTCTATATTTGTGGTGTAACGGCTGATATGTCATTGGTTCCTGGTTTTCTGTTTGTTATGATATTTTAGATTTTAGTACACAGAGCGAAGGTGCGATCGCATTAATTATGGAATCTCAAGTACTGCATGGGAATTGTTTCGATATCTTACCCACATTACCGGATAAAAGTGTGTTTAGCGTCATCACAGATCCGCCATATGGGATTAAATTAGACACGTGGGATGTACCTGTAGATATTCCTGTTTTTACCGCCCACGCTGCCCGATTATCCACCGGATTCTATTGCTTCTTTGGGCAAATGCCAACAATGTTAAATTGGGCGAATGAAGCCACGAAAGTCATGCAATATAAAGACCATATTTCATGGGTGAAACGAAATTGCATGATGCACCCAGGTTTAATTAGAGGGCATGAATCTATTTTTATTTTCAGACAGAAAGGAAACCAATACTATAAAACAACAGGGGCTTACTCAGATGTTAAAGTTCCAGGATTAATGTTTGATGTTATTACTATTGAAGGCATCCAAAGACATATATCACATTTGTATTTTACACTTAAAAATAACGGAAAGCCTAAAGAGTACGTGATCTCGCATAAAGCGCAATCTGCACACATAAGAGATCGTATTAAAACAAACGAACTTGAAAAAACAAGTACAAGAGCTAATATCTTAAAGCAGTCAAACTTCACCAATGTTTGGTCATTTCTATCGCCAACTCAATCAAAACAAAATGGTCGAGTAAAATTTCAGCACCCCACACAAAAACCATTAGAGCTAATGAAGCGCCTTGTCGAATTAACAACCCCTCCAGGTGATATTGTCCTAGACCCGTTCGGTGGTAGCGGAACCACTGCGATCGCCTGTTTGGAAACAGGGAGGAAGTATATTTGTATTGAGCAGTCTATAGAATACCACCAGATGATATTAGATCGCATTGAAGCCTGGCATGAAGACAAGCAAACCCAACAGCAAGAGTTGAATCTAGATGGTTAGCCTGAATACTTTAGTTTAAAATAAATGGTAAAATAAATAGTTAAATGAAAATCCCCTCGCGGGTTGGTATTGCGAGTACCAAGATCCCAGGGGAAGTAACCTACAAGAGGTCACAGTAGTATTCTGCTTATGATAAAAATATTGTAGATTAGTCCATAATTGTATTACTCTTGCTGATAACTTAGGTCTTTCCCCTAAAAGCCGCAAAAGTGGCGATTCAGTATTCATAAGGGTTTCATTTGCTTACGTAAAATTTAAGTAGTAAATCAAACATGGTGTAGTAACATGATTCATGTATATCAAGGCTTTCAATTACTGAATACGTAGAAACGTTTATTGAATGCCTACTCTTTTTGGGTTGCAAGTAAATATGACAAAAACAACCGTTCCGGGAATTCCCGGAACGGTTTTTGAAAACGTAACAGAATTAGTTGATATTAATTTGTTAAAATGACATCAATCTGCTAATGGTGGCAGATAATTTGTTAATACATATCCAAAAAAAATACTGAATCCAGTTAGAATAATCATCTCAATGACGTTCTGACATTTTGTCACAACTTCAGAATATTCACTTTCAAGAACAGGGTACAAAGGATATCCGAGTACAATTGGAAAGTATATTCCTGGTTGACTGAAACCTGACAATACATAGGAATGGGCATCTACTCTTGCTGACAATCCAAGGTAGTTCCCTTAATTTATTTTCAGCGATTGTATAGAATCTAGGTATTAAATCATACGTTGGAAAAATACCTGATTCATGTACATCAAGACTTTCAATTATTGAATACGTAGAAAGGTTTATTGCTTATAGGGATAAATTTATGTGCAATTTAATTTATTTTAAAAATGCGATTGATATTAGAGAGAATCATATCTCAGTATTGAAAACAGAAAAATTATGCGATCGCGCAGTTAGTCTAATTGAATATGTAACAAAATCAGAGGTGTTTATGGCTAGAGGTGGAGTAAGATTAAACGCTGGGGCAAAACCTAAGTGGAGACATGGTAAAACTAAGACAATAAGAGTACCTGAAGTTTTAGTGCCTCAAATACTAGAGTATTCTAAACAACTAGACACAGAAGGTAATATAGAAAATGTTGCACAATCAAAAACCGTTCCGGGAATTCCCGGAACGAGATTACTTGTAATCGATAATACTTTAAATCTTTCTAATATTTCTATTCATCGTTTTGAAAACAGAAGTTTTATTTTTATTGAAGATTTAATAAGGGCAGGGTATGAAATACAACCATCTAAACTTGCTGCTATAGTATTAGATGAAATGTATAAATCTCAGATAAAGAGGGCTAATAGGAGTAATGGCTACTAGAAAAACTTTTATTGAGAGAAAAATTAACAATGGAATTATTCATCAAGATCAAAATAATAGTTACATAAATGCTACTCAAGTTAGCAAAATGCACTGATCTCGTTTGATAGCTAATTATTTGGACATTAATCACTCTGACTGGATGCAAAATATTATTAAAAAGTACCAAATCCAGACAGAGTAATCATTTGGCTCGCTCCGTTTTCATAACGAAGTGAAGAAAAGGGATGTTGGACTATGGTTGAAAACTCTGCTGTGGCAAGCACAGATGATTACTTTTGCTCATCTGTGCTTTTTCAATATCGCCACAAGGAGACTGTCGATAGACTTTCATCTTTTTTGAATACGCAACCATGATTTCCGGCAGCAAAAATTTTACCATCAGGACTAAAAGCCACTGAAGTTACCCTCGATAGTTCAGAAGAACTATCGAGGACGCGACCTGTTGCTATATCCCAAACTTTTATTCTTCCGTCCCTGCTCCCAGAAATTATGTTTCTATCTGGAGCGATAGCTATAGAGGTAAATTCATTTACTCCAATTTCTGACTCATCCTCATCCTCTCCCCATGGAATATCGTCGTATTCCCCGTTCTCCTTTTCTTCTTCTAGAACTAATTTAGTGTGAAGTTCAGGACTCCACATTTTTATTGTTCTATCATCACTGGCGCTCGCTAAACACCAGTCAAAGTCGTCGATATAACTGATTGCGATCGCACTAACTATGCTTTTATGTGCCGCAACTGCGGCAATTTGTCTCTGGGTGACGACATCCCATGCTTTTATATACCCGTACCAGTCACCGGTATATAATGTTTTACCATCTGGGCTAAATGCAAGACGACAAGTCCCTAAAGAAGGAATCATTACATATTCTCCCCAGACTTTCATATTCCAGAGACGAATCCCATCAGCACTACCAGAAGCCAAAATTTTACCATCTGGGCTGAAGGCAAGAGCATTTACCTCTTTGTCGTTATTTTTCAACAAAGCGATCTTGCTTTGTGTTGTGAAGGAATAAATTGATATAGTCCTATCGTTGCTCCCAGATGCCAAAATTTGACCATCGGGACTGACAGCTAGTGAAGTAACTGTATCTGTATGTCCAGAGAGTGTAGCTATTTCCTCTTGGGTGACGACATCCCATACTTGGACTTCGCCACAGCCCCCTCCAGATATTAATATCCGACTGTCTGGGGTAAAGGCCAGTGAATAGACTCCTGTTTTCTCTGCCTTAATGTTTGCAATTTTCATGGATTTCTGCTTCTGTTTGTTATCTGTATGTTACTTCAATAGTTTCTTTTAATCATCCTGCTTGGCGCGAATGACAAACAGGATGGTTGGTATCTGAGTGCAATGAATTAAACATCTCATACTCTTTAGCGCTTGTCAACCTCTATTTTTGCCTTATGTGGATTGCATCAAATACAACTAAAGAGTATATCAGTGTAGGGTATCTCACCCAAAATAACTGTTGTTTATACGCAAAAAACCACCTGTAAAGGTGGTTGGGAGTAGCTTAATCGTCCTGATTTTGGCTATTCTTTTTCTTCAGATAATACTCCTTGTATCGCTCCTTATTCTGCTGATAATAGGCTCTAGCCGCTGCCCTCTTCTTTTCTAGCTTCTCTTTTTCCGACTCAGGTAACAGGTCAGCGTCAATCCTCTGCTTAGATTTATTCTCGCCTTGGTTCCTGAAGGCGATCGCATACAGATCGGGGGCTTCCTCCCTTAACTTACGCTTTTGTTCAGATTGCTTGTGCTGGCGCTCCTGTTGAGCTTTGTTAATCCGCTCTCGGACTCCGGGTCTATTCCGGTATTCTCTTTGATATTCTAACTGACGCTGCTTCCTAGCCTCAGCTTCCGCCTCAGCGATCGCCTTTTGCGCTTCAGCGATCGCTTTATACTCCTCTGTTTGCTCAAAAGCTTTCCTGGCTTTTTGCCTCTCAGCAGCTTTCTTAGCTGCATATTCTTGATGCCATTTTTTGATTTTTTGCCGCACCTCCGGCTTGTTGCGATATCGCTTGATAGCTTGCCTAAATTTCTCCGTCTTGGAATATCGATTTTGCGCTTCACATCGAGCGTCCGAGACTTTCTCCATACCTTCTTCAGAGTTAGGTAATTTGTGATTATCTTTCATAACTTTTCTGTTTGTTGATTACTTCGCTATGTTAGCATTAATCTATATAAATTGCAAGCATATTTTTAGTAACACAGTGGACAAACATCAAAAAGCAGATATCGGAGGATATCTGCTTTGCTAGTCCTACTACAAAGACTGCTGGAAAATCACATTCAACCAACCGCTACTCTAAGACCCTTTTTAGCCTGAAGAAAAGCCTCGTAGTCACTCTGTAGTCCTGTCTGCTTCCAACGGTCTAAAAAACTGCTAGACAGCCTGTCTATTGCAGTTTTCTCCAATAATGCGATCGCATTATCAGCTATCTCTTTACCCTGTTGCATCTCCACCTCTTGAGATGGACTGAGATACAGCAAATCTGCTATATCCCCAAACTTAGAGTCAGGACTATTTGAGCGTAGGGAAAGTAATAAATCAGGCGTGTCTTTCGCCTGAATAATCCATTGCCACAAGAACTTATGTTCATCAACATGATACTCTAGGTTTTTAGTATTCAGCAACTGACAGATATATTCACGCATATCAGGACAATGCAAATATACCCTCAGCAATAATTTCTCTGCTAACACCAGCGGGTCTGTGTGTTGTGGAGATTCCATAAGCTTCTTAGAAGCTATCACCTTCACAGGGTTAGCCTTAAGACTCTTAACCAGGAAACTCAACCTAATCGGCATTAGCCGAGAGTCCCCACAGCTTAAAATCTCTGCACAGTAGGAAAGGTAAAAGCTTTGGAGATTAGGGTTATTGATGTTTTTAAGCAAAGCCACAAGTTCACTACTCACCACCTCATAATCAGAAGGATTATTTAGATTGCGATCGCGGGTAATACAGCTAATCTTCCAGGTTATCCAGGGTAAGGCATTATTAGCTAACAGTTCCCTATATCCATCTACCCCATGTCGGAGCAAGTAGCCGTCAGCGTCTTTTCCTTCGGGAATCACTAACACACTCAAGTCAGCCCCATTGGTGTAGGCTACAGCTCCCATAGCCTCAATAGCGCGATTAGTAGCGGAGGTTCCCGCCTTGTCAGCGTCAAAGTTAATTACCACCCGATTAGAGTTAGTGTGGCGTAAAGCAATCTTAATCTGGTCATCAGTTAACGCCGTTCCCATGGCTGCTACCACATTAGTAACGCCCGCGCTGTGGAGAGCGATCGCATCAAAATATCCTTCCACTATCACCACTTGATCTGCTGTGGCTATCCCAGCCTTAGCTTTATCTAAACCAAACAGCACCTTACGCTTGCTAAATACAGGAGTCTCTTGAGAATTAAGATACTTTGGTTGAGCATTATCTAAAGCCCTCGCGCCAAAACCAATTACCCTTCCTTGACTATCACAGACAGGAATCATTAAGCGATCGCGGAACACATCATAATAACCACCTTGAGTATTAGGCTTAATCAAACCAGCCGAAACCATCATCTCGACTGAATAGCCCCTACTCACCAGATGGTCATACAATTGACTCCACCCAGATGGGGCGTATCCTAATCTAAAGGACTGAATAGCCTCGTTGTTTATCCTCCTCTCAGAAGTCAGGTAAGTATAAGCAACCCGTCCCCCGTCCTTAAGTAACTCAGCTTGGTAGAACCGAGATGCTGCATCTAGTACAGATAACAGATGCGATCGCAGTTCCACATCTCTCTGGATTTTTTGCTTTTGCTCAGGGGTAAAATCTTTTATGGGGACTTGGTATCTCTCAGACAAGTCAACCATGACCTCTGTAAAGGTCTTCTTCTCTATATCCTGAAGAAACTTAATACCATCACCTTTAGCACCACAGCCAAAGCAGTAATATCTTTGGGTTCCGGAGTAAACCCTAAAGCTAGGGCTTCTTTCATCGTGGAATGGACATAAACCTGTGAAGTCAGTTCCACTCTTTTTCAAAATGACATAGGGAGACACGATATCAACAATGTCCGCCCGTTGTTTAATCTCTTGTATTGCTGGGTCTATCATGGTTGTTCCTCCTAATATGGAATTTCTACCATGTTGACCCATGGCGTTCTGCGCCATTCCATTTGCTGGGTAGCAGCTCCTGCTCGCCTAACGAGCGATCGCCATACACTTTTAGCCAAGCCAAAGATAGGTTTCCACTTCCAAATTACCGGTTCCCGTTTAAAGCCATCAGAAACAGTAGCAATAATGATACTAGGATTATCAGCAAGAGCATTACCTCTAAAATCTACCAAGTCATTGAATAAAGCATTGTAGACCTGAATCATCATCATTCCCCCATGCTTAGGCATGAAGTCAAACAACGCATCTTTCCCCATTCTAGCCTCAAGTACAGAGTATAAGGTCTGATACCAGACCACCATTTTCATAACGTTAATATCTTCTAGCTCAGGAGGCGTAGCAACACCTTGACCCTCCACCCCATTTTCAGCCCCCCACCTAGCACCTCTAGGTCGGCTGTAATGGTCGTAATGGAATAACCCGTACTCCATCAATATGTATCGCCATTTAAATAAAGTCTTCCTGTTGCTAAAAGCCCGTGGCCAATGCTGATTTATGTAATCAGATAGGGAAGTGTGGGCATACATAATGCTAGGACTATCTATCAAACGCCCCAGCCTATCCCAGTGGTACTCCCCTTCCTTATTGTAGACCCCATAATCTACCAAAGCCCTCCATGTGTACCCGTTTAACATAGCCAATATGGTCAGGACTTGGCGATCGCTCATATGCAACGCGTCCACCATATGCAGCGCTTCCATCTGCCATTCCTGGATTGTTGGGGTTTTTATCTTTAGTGATTGACAATCACTCAACTCCTGATCTACAATCAGGTTATTGGAATGAGAAGCAGACTTTTCTAAGGCTTGTTTCATAAAGTTTCCTATTTGTTTTACTTTTTTGGAGCGTCCTTCGGGGCGCTTTTTTATTAGTATAGCAAAAATATCTCAACTTGCATAGTACCTGACCTAGCCATATATCTAACAATTTTTGTTGCAATTTAAACATACTCACCACGCAAATCAGACTAAAACCGATTTTACTCACAATAACATTTTAGTAAGCCGGGAGAGAGATTTTTTATTTTTCCGGAAAAAAAGAAATCTCTCTCATAACTCCAGAAGGAGTTATTGTGGGTAAAATCACTTTTTGCGTGGTGAAGGCATAGGAGAATACATTGTGCTACCTCCGTAGATACTGAGGTCTCTGGATATTCCAGTCGCCATTGCAAAACTATCTCACAGTAAAAAGTAAACCCCGGAGCTATCTATTAGTTCCGGGGAGGCGGTAAAGGAGAGTAAGTGCGATGTTGTTAATCCGCATGTTAACACAAAAAACCGGGGTGGTTGAGTCCCCGGCTCTGGCTAATGTCCGTTCAGTCGAAATGATCGCCTGTTGCTTTGCGTATACTAGCATAATTACAGCGATCGCACAGAATCTTGATTATTTTAGTTTTTAATATATAGAATGGATAAACCAGCTTGATTCCTCAGTTTGCCCTATACCCTTGCGCGTAGGGTATTTTTTTTAAGCATACAAATACTGCATATATTGACCGCGATCGCAGTCTTCCTTTATTGTGGATTCAACCCGAAAAAAAAGTTAACACCACGTCAATATGACCCTACCGGAGGAAATCAGCATAAACCCTGTTTCCTCCTTTGCTTTAGGGCAGTGGCGATACTCATAAATCCCGCTATCCATAACATCAAGGGAGAACTCCACTACAGCCCGATGTCCGTCCCAATATCTATTAATATTGTCCGACTCATTTTTGGGCTTCCCGCCATAGAATCGCCCCCGTTTCACACTCCCGTCCACAGGATTAATTAATATCCGGCACAAGTGCGCCGTCATGTTCTTTCGCCTATGGGTAACCAGTTCAATCGTCTCAGCGCATTGTTTCCATTGCCTAGCGATCGCAGCATCTAACTCTTCCTCCAGTCTTATTAAGTGCCAAATAAAGGTTTTCACCCGATGCCAAATAAGTTTACGCGCGATCGCTATCTTGTTTTTCAGGTCTAACACTTCCACTGATTGAGTCTTCATAGCACTAGCATTGAATGGTCATTGAGATGTGGATATTCTACCAGAGATATTGACCGCGATCGCTATTATGTGTAACAGTAAAAGAGTATGAGATTTTAAGTGACTAGCAAGTACTTATGTTGCCACTAGTTAAAACCATCATTGAGTCGGGACTACAACGATACCCAATTCCTCACAAATCAGCAAAGGAAGCCCATGAGCTACAAGAGTATGTAGCCAATGCGATCGCATCTCAGAAGATAGACACAGATGGGCTATCTGTGAGTGATTTTGCTATTGACAGCATCCACAATTATTACGGTCAAATGTTGTATGAGGATTAGCCGCGAATGAAAGCACAAGCAATTACCACTTTTGTGGTTTCAACTCCAGTCCTTTCACTAGCATTTAGTCCCGACGGTAAAACCTTAGTCACTGGGAATTGGCAAACTGCCAAACTGTGGAATCTAGAAAGCCAGGAAGCAACCAATCTCGCTAAACATTCTTATGGGGTTTTATCGGTAGCCTTCAGCCCAGATGGTCAAACCTTGGCTTTTGGAAGTGATGATGGCATTATGCTATGGGATGTCGCAACCCAACAGGAAGTAGCCAAATTCACTAGCCATTCAGGAGCGGTTCGCTCAGTAGCATTTAGTCCTAATGGTCAAACCTTAGCTTCCGGGAGTGGAGATGAAACCATAAAACTATGGGATGTCGCAACCCAACAGGAAATAGCTACACTCACAGGACATTCGGATCAGGTTCGCTCAGTAGCATTTAGTCCTAATGGTCAAACCTTAGCTTCCGGGAGTGGAGATGAAACTATTAAGCTATGGGATGTCGCAACCCAACAGGAAATAGTCACCATCGACAAATATTCATGTCGGGTTGAATCAGTAACATTTAGCCCTGATGGTCAAACTTTAGCTTTTGGAGGTAGGGATATTAAACTGTGGGATGTCGGCACAGGGAGGTTAAACGCCACACTTGCTGGACATTCATGTAAGGTTACTTCAATAGCCTTCAGCCCAGATGGTCAAACCTTAGCTTCTGGAAGTAGAGATAATACCGTCAGGATTTGGGATGTCCCAACCCAACAGGAAATATCCACTCTCATCGGGCATTCAGATAACGTTACCTCGGTATCCTTTAGCCCGGATGGTCGCACTTTAGCTTCTGGAAGTTTAGATAACACCATTAAACTTTGGGATGTCGCATGAACAGGAAAGAAGCATTAAATACCGTATTAGCTCAAACGTGCGATCGCACTGTATACGTCATCCTAGAGGTCAAAGAAACCACAGCCATTGTTGCCCCATGCGTGGGCTTGCAAATTGGAGAGAAGGAAGAGTACGAGTACCCATTGAGCGAACTAGAACCCGTCAATACTTACTCCTGTTGACTTAAAAGCACTCTGACCACAGGGTGCTTTTCGTTAGAATGTTGTTATCCAATTACAGAATATCAGTATGAGTATTGAATATCGCGGTGAAAAATTTGAAGGCTACAACAAGCCCAAAAAGACCCCAAAGCACCCCACGAAATCACACGCTGTCTTGGCAAAAGACGGTTAAAGCTCGGCACGCTGAAAACATCAAAAAAGGTAAGATGTCCGCAGCGTATTGGGCTAACAAGATTAAGTAGTAAATCTCAGTACAATATTACTTAATTGAGTAGTAGCCAACACCATCTCACGTAAAGTGAAAATAGGTGTTGGCAAGCATTACAAAGTATGAGATATTCAAGGAATAAACAAACAGCAACACAAAAAAACAGATGAAAATAGTAAAAATTTTCTTTAACAATGGAGTACTTGATTGCAATGGAAAAAAACTTGCCACAAGAAAAGAGTATGAAATAGCAAACAGAGGTGTTGGAAGCATATTTGATGATCTACACCCAGGAGAGACTGTTCAGTTGTCAGATGGGTATTATCTTCTTGACGAAGACCTCAAATTAATTCCAAATTGGCAAATTGTGTAATCATTTGTTGCCCCATGCGTGGGCTTGCAGATTGCAGAGAAGAATGGGAAGGAATACGAGTACCCATTGAGTGCATTAGAACCAGCAAACACCTACTCCTGTTGACCACTTAAAAGCACTCTGACCACAGGGTGCTTCTTAGTTTAAGCATATTCAACGCCTATGAACGCTACCACGATTAAAAAGATAACCGAAGTTGACACCCCAATTATTGGGCAAAAATATTTAGTCCCGTGCTACTTAGTTAACTCAAAAGATCGGAGTTATTCCCCTCAGAGTCTTTTTTTCCCCGACGGATGGATTCCTGTCCTCGTAGTCGCTGGGACTCATGCAGACGCAGATTTGGGGGTGGAGGATGAACATCTGCACTTCGACACCCGGTTTATTGCACGTAACCTAGTCAACATGAGTGGGCTGCATTACACGGCCGCGATTGTTCAGGTTTTTCGACAACATTGGGACTGGGAGCAACTAGAATCTTTGCGCCTAATACAATGGAGGGTTAGAAAGTGTTTTAGGGATGAGCAAGTCTTCCCTCAAAGTCATCACTTTATGACTCAGGTAAATAACGCGATCGCACCTAACTACAAAAATCATGTTATGGGGGGCGACTGGGTGTGCCCTCACAGAGGAATGTGCTTGAAGGGATGGGCGGTTAAACAGATAGCAAACAAAAGGGTAGTTACCTGCCCTGGACATGGGTTAATCTGGGATGCTGATACAGGCGGATTAATCAGTGGTAATCCCTGATGCATCCATTGGTAGCAGTTAGTACTACACTACGTAAAGTGAAAATAAGTATTGACAAGCATTAAAGAGTATGAGATATTTAAGGAGTAGAAGGCACTAGCTAACAAACCAGCTTTGGGTATACTATCGCATTAAAAGCGATAGTATACCCAATCAATGTCGAATATTGCACTCAGTGATATTTCATAATTTCGCGATCGCACCACTACTACATTACAGGAGGACAAATGGAACTATCTAACATCGAATTACATAATAATCTTGATTTTGTTAAGCTGTCTTTGTTGCAAGAAGTGCAGCAATATTTTGTCAAGAAATCTATAAAGTCAAAAGTAGATCCAAAAAAATACGCCAGCAGGATCATTGAAGATATGGCATTAGAACCTGAGATAGACTCATTAAGAAAGCATTATCAGGCTATTTTGTGCAAAGACGAAATGGATGCGATAGAAAAGTTATTCTACTCTGAACTGCAAATATCAGTAGATGATTTCCGCAATGAGGACGAATACTCCATCGCAGTGGAGTATTGTCGAAAGCTTGATCAAATCAAATCTAAATTAAAAATTAATTTGCGGATATTCTTTTGAACAGATAGGACATCCCGTCTGAAATTAAAGCACCCTATGGTTAGGGTGCTTTTTGCTTGGGATAAGATTGATTAAACGATCGCACTAGCAAACAGACACAACAGGAGAGTCAAAATGCACATTAAACTAGACAACAATCAATACTTTTTAGAATGTTCCACCGGCGGATACCTCATGGTAAAAATGCCAGAAGATATACAACCACCAGACAGCTTACTAGACAGCGTAGAACCTCTAACTAGAAGACCCTACAGCGAGTCATGGGTTAAATGTACGTTCCTGTTGGGTGAAATTCTCAAGCTAGAATCAATAGCCTGGACCGCTTACCCCACCACTAGTTCCATAGATTATTCCCGTGACTATATGTGTCACGAGATGTGGTTAAAGCTGATTCACATAGGACTGTACCCTGAAGATGACTCAGACCCCACCCAAATCGCTCTCAAGGCTTGGGACAGAAGAAGAACCGCGATCGCACAGATTAATACTGAGTTTGCCGGGGCGATGACTGCGATCGGCGGGAAAAAGTATAGACAGGGTTATGATGAGGTTTTCTGGGGCGTTCCGGGCTGCGCTTTGGCTTTTGATGTTGATTAGGCTGGGGTTGGGGTGCGATCGCCTTTGGAATTATTGCAAGAGCGTTGACAGATGCCAGTCCTAAATGCTAGGTTTGAAACCGCGATCGCATGGTTAAACAGATAGCAAACAAAAGGGTAGTTACCTGCCCTGGACATGGGTTAATCTGGGATGCTGATACAGGCGGATTAATCAGTGGTAATCCCTGATGCATCCATTGGTAGCAGTTAGTACTACACTACACAAAGTGAAATAGGTGTTGACAAGCATCAAAGAGTATGAGACATTTAAGCGATAAGCAAATAGGAATCAACATGAAAAACTTTTACGTCCCCAATTGGGAACGGGTTGTAGTAGAATCTCCTCAATTTGTCTATGGGAGATACAGAATGAGCTGGTACAAAGAATTTGGATTCAAGGTTAGCTTTTCTAACCTTGAAGATAATGAAATAGGAAAAGTTTTATCTAAGGGGTTCGCCCCGGCTATTTCTATGAACCATGGCTATGTAGGCTCTGGTGATAAAGCCTGGACAGAAAACTACCTGTATCCAACCAGCTTTGGG
>CAYUZA010000001.1:0-10085 GCA_964449535.1 uncultured Saprospiraceae bacterium | reverse complement strand
TCTGCAATTAAAGCACCCTAACCATAGGGTGCTTTTTGCTTGGGGTAAGATTGATTAAACGAGCGATCGCACTACGGCAAACAGACACACAGGAGACACATAATGCACATCAAACTAGACAACAATCAATACTTTTTAGAATGTTCCACCGGTGGCTACCTCATGGTAAAAATGCCAGAAGATATACAACCACCAGACAGCTTGCTAGACAAAGTAGAACCTCTAACTAGAAGACCCTACAGCGAGTCATGGGTTAAGTGTACGTTCCTATCGGGTGAAATTCTCAAGCTAGAATCAATAGCCTGGACCGCTTACCCCACCACTAGTTCCATAGATTATTCCCGTGACTATATGTGTCACGAGATGTGGTTAAAGCTGATTCACATAGGACTGTACCCTGAAGATGACTCAGACCCCACCCAAATCGCTCTCAAGGCTTGGGACAGAAGAAGAACCGCGATCGCACAGATTAATACTGAGTTTGCCGGGGCGATGACTGCGATCGGCGGGAAAAAGTATAGACAGGGTTATGATGAGGTTTTCTGGGGCGTTCCGGGCTGCGCTTTGGCTTTTGATGTTGATTAGGCAGGGGTTGGGGTGCGATCGGAGTGTAATCAATTAACCTTATCAGCACAAGCATAAAAAAGCCCCATTTATGGGGCTTTTTTTGTTATTTGTCATTGTAGAGTTCTGAGAGTCTTTTGAAGACTTCTTTTTGGTTCTTAGTGCGAAACCTCCCCATCTTTCCGGTTTTCCAATTACCTCCGGTTATTTCTACTAATTGCGCCATTTCGTAATGACGGAATACCTTTATCCGATATTCTTCTCCTATCGCTAGAGAGTTTATAAAACCATCTAGCTGTTCTTCTGCCTCAGACAATGCTTTTGCTTGTGCCTCTGCCTCAGCCAAGGCTTTTGCTTCTGCTTCTGCTCTTTCTTTTAAAATTGCTTCTGCTTCAGAAGCAACACACAAATCTTGTCTTCCTGCGTCAATTAACGCTGTTGTTACTGCTTTAATTGACCATTCCCCGTCTTGAGGAAACGGAATCTTTATTCCATTTTTGTTTATCGACACATCTACTGTAGAGTATCTTGGATCAATTTTTCTGTACTCTTTCCACTCCCATCCATCAATTTTCGATGTTGAAATATGTATCATTTCTCTCCCATTCCGGGAGAATACGCATTTTATTTGTGTATTCAACTTTTCGCAGAAATGTACTTGGTTTTTCATAAAGAACCTTTTTTTATTCACATTGTTATATTAACTAACTAATTAACCAATGTCAAGCATGTATTGATTTTTTTTATTCGCCATAATGCAAATTGAAAAACTACCTTTAGATGAATATGTTGACTGCGATCGGCGGGAAAAGTTGATTAGGCTGGGGTTGAGGTGCGTCAACCTATAGAGGTTTTTTCGGTTCCCTAGATAAATATGGCTGTATTCCTTATGATGTATGGGCTTCAGGATTTATTTGATGCGAACAGGTTGACGATCCTTATATATCAATGGTTTCAGGTATTTTGGCTTGTTGGCGATAGTCTGAAATGTGGTATGATTGAAGGGTTGACGGAACAGAACCTTGAAAACCAAATACAGCAAGGATTTCAACAATAAACAGTAACAACTACCCTCCGGGGTGGTTGAGGATTTAAACCGGGGTCTTGGGGGTCGGCCGCCCTGGCAGTCGGTCTTGGGTAACAACTACCCTCCGGGGTGGTTGAGGATTTAAACTTGTTACTCGCAGATTCAAAATTAATACAGGTAACAACTACCCTCCGGGGTGGTTGAGGATTTAAACAAAATGAGTAGGATCAAAACTTGCAATAGGTAGGTTGTAACAACTACCCTCCGGGGTGGTTGAGGATTTAAACTATTCTTCTACCGTCCACTGTAGAAGTTATGGGTAACAACTACCCTCCGGGGTGGTTGAGGATTTAAACTGGAATTTCCTTTCGCCATGTCTGCCAGCGTTCGCAAAGCGTAACAACTACCCTCCGGGGTGGTTGAGGATTTAAACCCTAGACTGGGGAATTGACCGCTTACCATAGGCTTCTAGCCAAGTAACAACTACCCTCCGGGGTGGTTGAGGATTTAAACCTTTGAGTTCTCCACTCTCAACCCCGCAGGCTATCCCGTAACAACTACCCTCCGGGGTGGTTGAGGATTTAAACCAAAATCTTTATTGCTCTCTTGCTGCATTGATTCCTCGTAACAACTACCCTCCGGGGTGGTTGAGGATTTAAACTAGTCTTGCCTGGTTCAAGGCTTGCTTGTATCTTTGTAACAACTACCCTCCGGGGTGGTTGAGGATTTAAACTCGTTACTTCTTTTTGTCCAGTAAAACCCTATTAGCTTAATCCTCACAAAGATCCGATCATCGGATCTTTTTTTATAGTCAATTAGCTATTAAATAGAAGTAACAAGACTTGACACCTCATCAAAACGGTGATACTTTAGATTAAAGTAGACAAACAGGAGATACACAGCTTATGAAGCGTAAAGTGACAGGTCGCCTTGATCAATTCACTAGACCTAAAACCAAATCTAAACCGTTTAGCTATTCGGTTATGACATTTAGCGCAGCAAATGAGGCTTTGGAGTCTGTTTACTGGAAACCAGAAATAAGCTATGTCATCAAGAGTATTCAAGCTTTAACTGATTATTAAAGAAGTAACAACTACCCTCCGGGGTGGTTGAGGATTTAAACTCGTTACTTCTTTTTATCCAGTAGAACCTTATTAGCTTAATCCTCACAAAGATCCGAGGCTCGGATCTTTTTTTATAGTCAATTAGCTATTAAATAGAAGTAACGAGACTTGACACCTCATCAAAACGGTGATACTTTAGATTAAAGTAGACAAACAGGAGATACACAGCTTATGAAGCTTAAGGTGACAGGTCACCTGGCTCAATTCACTAGACCTGAAACCAAATCTGAACCGTTTAGCTATTCGGTTATGACATTTAGCGCAGCAAATGGGGCTTTGGAGTCTGTTTACTGGAAACCAGAAATAGACTATGTAATCAAGAGTATTCAAGCTTTAAACGAAATTAAATATATCTCGTTTCGCTTAAATATGTTGAAGTCAAAAATAAACCCCAGATCGCTAAAGCCTATTGCAATAGAAGACGACAGAACACAGTGTTTTACCACAGTCTTAAGAGATGTTGCCTACATCATCGATTTTGATATAGTCGTCAAATCATACGCCATAGAACCAGGCGTAGATGCGATCGCAAAGCATAGCTCTATTTTGTTCAGAAGGGTGAAAAATGGTCAGCACTTTAAACATCCATACCTAGGGTGCAAAGAATACGTAGCAAACATAACTTTACCTGATGGAACAGAACAACCCCATGAATCTTTGTTGGGATACCAAGATATGGGCTTAATGCCTGATAAAATTCAGTACGTTCCTACACCTAAAGGAAATATTTTCTGGAAGGATAAAGACAATTGGGTTAAAGGTGTAGCTGTTCCCGATTTCAAGCCATTCAAGATGGTAGATGGACTACTACAAAGGGTTTAACTCATGCTAAAAGATTTAAATACTTTCGCTGAACAGAACCCAGATTTAATCTCAGAAGCAGGTTACTCAAACAAGCGCCCAAATTACTACCTTGAGCTTGCAACTGGTACTTTGTCAAAGGTTGAGTTACCTGAAGATGGGAAAAAAACAAACAGAATCCCCATGCCTGATTTAAGGCGAAACAGCACAAAGCCTATCGTTCCTGACGATACAGCAGAGTACCTACTTGGGCTTGGCGATCGCGGGAAACAAAGGCAACAGGTTTACTTAGACCAAGTAAATGATTGCTACCACAAAACCAAGTCAACTGAAATACTACTTTTGATAAAGTGGGTAGAATCTTGTCAATTGGGACATATTCAACTACCCGCTGGCATAAACCAGCCAGACTTAATAGCTATTGTTTACAACGGGCAACTGGTAAATCAAAATCCAGAAGTTAAGCGATACATCAAGCAAAGATGGAGGGATGAACAAGAAACAGCGGACGGTGTGTGCATTATCACTGGGGAAACAACTCAGATTTTATCCAAGAAAGTCCCGATGGTAATTAAACGAGTTCCCAATACTGAACCATCAGGAGCTATGCTGACTAGCTTTGAGCAGCCAGCTTTCCAATCTTATGGATGGAAAGGTAACTTAAATGCTCCTATAGGGATAGATACCGCTACGAACGTGTTGCAGGCTATTCAATTCTTGACTGATAACCCATACACCTCGTACCGTACAGAAAAACTTTCCTATCTGTTTTGGGGGGACGGACAGGAAGGCTTAACCCCAGACATTTTTACTCATCCAGATGTCGTATTACTTAATGGGGTGTTTGTATCTCTGCATAATGGAGTACAGCAACGAAAGCAGCCATGTTCTGATGAAATTAAGTTGCTGGTTTTAGCCGGGAACAGGGGGAGAATTGCTGTTAAATCAACAGATTCTAAACCCGCTAGGGAAGTCCAGGACAACGTTTTTGCTTTTTACGAGAGTCAGAAATACCACAAATCTATTAAGCCTGTTCCTTACTGGAAAATACCAGGTTTGATGTTTCGTGACCCCAAAAAAGAATACACGATATCCATTGAGTTAGCTTTCTTGGATTGCTTGCTTAAGGGTAAGCGATTACCTCAAGAGATAGCAATAAAAACCATTAACCGGATATTTGCTGAACGGAAATCTAGCTCTATATCTCGTAGAGCGCAAATATTAGCGACCTTTACTCACATGAACCAACTAAAGCCAGATGAAGCAGCTTGTTTGATTGGCAAACTAGCTTTTCATATGCACAATTCACAAAAATTGCATATGAAAAAGACAAATGATGACACCAATGTAATGAGGTCAATCAAGACCCTTGCATCATGCCCTAGGACGATATTCCCACGGCTTTATTTGGGATTCATCTCTCACCACAATCCATCGGTTATAACCCAAAAAAGAATACAGGAGATACTGTCAGAATACAACATCAGCAGCAGAGAATCACTGAGCGCTTTTATTGACAATATCCCAGCAACGATGCCAATGGATAGTCAAATAGGGTTTGTACTTGGATTTGCATTTGAGCAGGCCAAGTATTGGGATGATTACGCAAACTACAAAAACAACAACAAAAACACAGAGGAGTAACAGCCATGACCGCACATTTGAACCCCCACACTAGACATGACGCTATCTTGTTATTTGATGTAGCAGATGGAAACCCTAACGGTGATCCAGATGCTGCTAACCAGCCCAGGATTGACCCTGAAACATCCCAAGGTCTGGTTACCTGTGCGTGCCAAAAACGCAAGATCAGAGACTATGTAGCTCAGGTACATCAAAGCGATCGCAACAACATTTTCATCAGTCAGAATGGGATTTTGAATAACCTGATATCGGATGGCTACGATGCACTTAAGCTTAAGGTTCAGAAATCGGCTAAGTTCGGGACAGCAGAGCAGCAGCTACAAGTTCAAGACTACTTAAGGGAGAAATATTTTGATATCAGAATGTTTGGTGCTGTTCTCGCTACTGGATTAAAAGCAGGACAAGTCACTGGTCCAGTTCAAGTTACATTTGCCCGTTCTATTGACAGGGTGACCCCCAATAGCTTGTCAGTGACAAGATGTGCCAGAGCTAATGAAGAAGACGATAAAGAGAATAAGACTATGGGGAAAAAAGAGATTATTCCTTATGGACTTTACAAATCCCACGTATTTTACAACCCCAATATAGCCAAAAATGTAACATCCGAGGACATGGCTATCTTGTGGGAATCTCTTGTTAAGTCTTGGGAGTTTAACAGATCCGCTTCTAGAGGCTTTATGGCTTGTCGTGGTTTATATGTATTTTCCCACGATTCTAAGTATGGCAACGCTCCCACCCATGAGCTTTTCCAATTACTCAAGATTGAGTCAAAATCAACAACGCCCCGCAGTATTTCTGATTACGAAATTACCATAGGGGACGCTCCTGATAACATTACTCTTACCCGTCTAGCATAATAGATTTAACCAGCGATCGCCCTTGCTATGTTGGCGATCGCTGGTTTTTTTTGCGTCAACCCGTAGATGTTTTTCGGTTCCCTAGCTAAATAATGGCTGTAGCTGTTGTGCTGCACACAATCCAAGAATTTAGAAGCGTAAATAGGTTGACGCTCCTTATGTATCAAGGGTTTCAAGCGTTTTTGATTGTCAGCGATAGGCTGAAATATGGTATGATTGATGGGTTGACGGAACAGAACCTTGAAAACCAAATACAGCAAGGGTTTCAATAGCAAACAGTAACAACTACCCTCCGGGGTGGTTGAGGATTTAAACCCCGCACCAACTGCCAGACGATTCAATATCGGCGGTAACAACTACCCTCCGGGGTGGTTGAGGATTTAAACAGATAAAGAGCGCGGGTCAGGAAGATAAATAAGCGTAACAACTACCCTCCGGGGTGGTTGAGGATTTAAACTTCCCAGCGCGTGGGACTGCTGACTTTTTTTTTGAGTAACAACTACCCTCCGGGGTGGTTGAGGATTTAAACGGATGAATGAGGCTCAAAGTCTAGGCTTGGGAATTGGTAACAACTACCCTCCGGGGTGGTTGAGGATTTAAACTTATTGCTTCTGCTTTAAGCTGTTTTTTGTCCGTAACAACTACCCTCCGGGGTGGTTGAGGATTTAAACCCAAGTTGTGTGGGATGACGGATCTCAGCTTGAGCCTCGTAACAACTACCCTCCGGGGTGGTTGAGGATTTAAACCTCAGTCAATGAGCAACAACTACGCTTAAGCCTAGCAGGTAACAACTACCCTCCGGGGTGGTTGAGGATTTAAACTTTTCCCAGCAACTCCAAATGCTTGAGAGATTGCCCCCAAGTAACAACTACCCTCCGGGGTGGTTGAGGATTTAAACTCCAGTACTCGTTTTAATGCCAGACTCGTACCGCGTAACAACTACCCTCCGGGGTGGTTGAGGATTTAAACTTCGTGCCATTCTAGCTGAGTTGCAATTGGATGATGTAACAACTACCCTCCGGGGTGGTTGAGGATTTAAACTGTGCTTCAAAACAAACCCATCAGCATCACTCAGGTAACAACTACCCTCCTGGGTGGTTGAGGATTTAAACGCCAGTGGCTGGGAAAATCTAGTTTCTGGGCGGTAACAACTACCCTCCGGGGTGGTTGAGGATTTAAACTTCTAATAGCCATATCTGCATTCAACATTGCAGGTAACAACTACCATCCTGGGTGGTTGAGGATTTAAACGCGTTCCTGTCTTCCTTCTGGGTTGCGTTCGGGTAACAACTACCCTCCGGGGTGGTTGAGGATTTAAACAGGCACGGGTGGCGGTAAAAGCTTGGCTGCCAAGTAACAACTACCCTCCGGGGTGGTTGAGGATTTAAACGCCAACCTCAGTAGAGGTCAATGTGATCTCACTTAGGATGTAACAACTACCCTCCGGGGTGGTTGAGGATTTAAACTATGCGGGATGTAATGATCGATCGCACACTGCTGGTAACAACTACCTTCCGGGGTGGTTGAGGATTTAAACAAATATTTACTTGCGTAAAACCATGTTTGGGGGTAACAACTACCCTCCGGGGTGGTTGAGGATTTAAACATAGTAAAACAAACGAAATTAAAGACTACTTTTTATCGTAACAACTACCCTCCGGGGTGGTTGAGGATTTAAACAAGCTCACTCCCAACTGAAGTTCACACAGTCGTCTCGGTAACAACTACCCTCCGGGTTGGTTGAGGATTTAAGCGCTGAGGATTTAAACGCGGATTTAAACAATACACAAAGGAAAAAACAATGGAAAACTTAGCTCGAATTATAGGCACAAAACAGCAAACACTGAAGGAGCATTTAGAACAAGTATCTGCGTACATGGAATCGCGATCGCCGGACAAATACAAGCAGATAGCAAAGTTTACCGGGATGCTCCACGACTTAGGCAAATATAACCCACAGTGGCAACAATATCTGCAAAACAAAACTAAGCAGGTCTATCATTCAAAACATGGCGCTGAGTATTGTAAGGGGAGTATTTCAGAAATAATTATCGCGGGTCATCATACCTGTCTATCTAATTATTCTGATCTAAATAAACAAGTAGATTATGACTTGGATAGTGAACTAGAAAAGTGTTTATCGATCGCACTGCACGAAATAGACTTGATAGACAAGAACCAAATCAAGCAACTACAGAAAAGTACATTTCCCAGTAGAGATTTTAATGAGATAGATGTTGCTGTTAGGATGTTGTACAGCCAATTGATTGACGCTGACAGACTCAATGCTCAGTATTTTGCAGAAGACAAACAGTGGAGCATTGAACAAACTAGCTACAGCATGAAAATAGAAGCACCCAACCACAAGCCCAGTGCGATCGCTGATGACAGGAAAGAGTTCAACCGATTGGCTATGGAAGCTATTGACATACAAGGTGGTTTCTTAAGGCTAACTGGACCCACAGGTATAGGTAAAACCGTCACCGCTTTTCAGTACGCGGATAAGCTTTGCCGAATCAAAAACAAACAAGGCATAATATACGTCGCACCACTTAACTCTATCTCTGAGCAAACATCAGAGGTGGCTGTAAGACTATTCCCAAACCAGACTATATTGAATCACTACGGGACGTTTGATATTGCATACAGTGAAGACAATGACATCAAGCGATACAAAGATGCTCAATCTAGGTGGACTGAGCAGATTATTATTACCAGTATGGTTCAGTTTTTAGAAAGCTTGTTTAGCAATAGACCTGGCAAAACTCGGAAGCTACAGGGTATAGCAAATAAAGTTATTTTGTTTGATGAAATCCAGAGTTTACCGTTTGAGTACACAAAACCTGTGCTTGATGTACTGTTTACTCTTACTCAACATTGGGGTGTCACAGTCATCTTTATGTCAGCTACACAGCCTGTTTTTACAAATTTAAATGGATGTAGCAAGTTTGAATTTAATGACATAGTTGCCAGGAAGGTTACCGATGCAATCTCGAATAAGCTAAAGAGAACTAACATTAAACTGCTTGAGTCAAAATCTTTAAACGACTTTGTTGATTTTGCTATACAAAAATGCACTGACGTACCATCGGCGTTTATTACTCTAAATACCTGCAAGGCATCCAGGCAAGTCTATGATCTGGTTTGCAGCAAACAGCGATCGCACAAAGTCATCTACCTTTCAGGCTATATGTGGCATGATCTCAGGCAAAAAGCAATAAGCCTAATCAAGCAATATATGAGCGATGGTATACCTGTTATAGCTGTAACTACTCAGGTTATTGAGGCTGGTATCGACCTTGATTTTCATATAGGTTTTAGACAGTTTTGCCCATTACCTTCTGCGCTTCAGATAGCAGGGAGAATTAACCGATCTGGGAACAGACCTACTGCTGACCTATACGTATGTGAGATTGAAGATATCAACAATTTACCTGCATACAATCAAGGAAACATTATCACTATTGACTTACTCAAGCAAAACACTCCAGATATAGATATCTATTACCAAAGATATCTTAACGGTATTTTTGATTCAGACGCTTATCAAATTACCCAGTCAAGGCGTTCTTTTAACTTCAAGGATGTTGCTGAAAAGTTTGAAATTATCAAAAACAGCGAGTCTGTAGTGGTTCCGGTGGATGCGATCGCTCACCTTGAACATAAGGAATTTTTAAGCTATGCTGACTGGCAACTTATTCAAAAATATACGGTCAACATCCATTTTTCTAAATGCTGGAATAACGTCGGAACATGGGAAAATGGGCTTAAATTTTGGAAGGGAGGATACGACGACTATGGCATTATTGTTGATGCGATCGATTGGGTATTGTGAGGATATACCGCGTCAACCTATAGAGGTTTTTTAGGCTCCTAGAAAAATAACGGCTGCACTCCTTATGATGTATAGGCTTCAGGATTTATTTAATGTAAATAGGTTGGCGATCCTTGTACATCAAGGGTTTCAAGCGTTTTTGATTGTCAGTGATAGGCTGAAATATGGTACGATTGAGGGGTTGACGGAACAGAACCTTGAAAACCAAATACAGCAAGGGTTTCAATAGCAAA